>NZ_JAGTPI010000035.1:0-61377 GCF_021147825.1 Pseudomonas quasicaspiana | reverse complement strand
CGATGAATATATTGCCTGTACTGGAGCTATCGCGAGCAAGCTCACTCCTACAGTAAAAAGCATTCCAAATCAGATAGTTATATTTTGTTTGATAGGAGCGGTGCTTGCCCGCGATACAGGCACCTCGGTGTTTGATCTGAAACCGAGGTGCCTGTATCGCGAGCAAGCTCAGCTCCCACAAGGATGGCGTTCCAAATTAGATGATTGCGGTAATTTCAATCGGTGCAGGCTCAACCCTGCTGTTCCCGTAACCGCTTATAAAGCGTATTCCTGCTTACCCCCAGGCGCTTGGCCAGTTGGGAAATATTACCGCCCGCCGCCCGCAACAGCTCTTCCAGATTCTCCGCCTCGCGCAGCTGTGCTTTATCGCTGAGGACCGGCTGCATGCCCTGTAAGTCCATCTCAAGATCCGCGAAGAAATCATCCGGAAGATGCTCCGTACCTATGACCTCATCGTCCGCCAGCGCCAACGCCACCTGAATCACATTGCTGAGCTGGCGCAAGTTGCCCGGCCACGGGTGGCGATCAAACAACTCCAGCACTTTCGGCTCGAAGCCTCGAGTCTGCTGCACTTCGCGATGCTGCTCCCAGAGTCGCTGAACCAGAGCGGCCTTGTCGGTACGCTCACGCAGCGGCGGCAGCTCCAGATTCAGCCCGCTGATCCGGTAATACAAATCCTGACGAAAGCGCCCGGCCAATACTTCGTCGCGCAAGTTGCGGTTCGTCGCGGAGATCAGTCGCACATCCACCGGATGCAATTCGCTGCTGCCTAACGGCTGCACGCAACGTTCCTGCAAAACCCGTAACAGACGAGCCTGAACCGGCAGCGGCATGTCGCCGATTTCGTCGAGGAACAGCGTGCCCTTGTCCGCTTTGCGAATCAGACCGATGTTGCCTTTATGGTGCGCGCCGGTGAATGCGCCTTTTTCATAGCCAAACAGCTCCGACTCCACCAGTTCGGCCGGAATGGCTGCACAGTTCACCGCGATCAATGGCTTGGTGGATCGGGAGCTGGCGTTGTGCAGCGCTTTGACGAACACCTCTTTACCCACACCGGTTTCGCCATGAATCAGCAGGGCGATGTTCTTCTCAAGCAGCCGCTCGGCCTGGCGCACGGCTTTGTCGACCCTCGCATCTCCAAGGCTGACCGACGACAGAGGGACCCCGTCGTGCGGCGCCGGTTTCGGTGCGGGCTGAAAAGCGTGAATGTTTAGCGGATTACGTTTGGGCCGTCTCAATACACCATGAAAGCGATTGTTGCCGGAGGCCAGTAGCGAGAAGGGCAGGCCTTCAGGTTGATTGAGCAGAAAAGCCGTCGGGTTATTGAACAGCGCCTCGATACTGGTCCGCATCAGGCTGACCCCCAACAAATTGTCGGCGCGACGGTTCGCGCTGATGATCCGCCCGCTTTCATCAAATATCAGCAAGCCTGCCCACTGGCTGTCGAGGTTGTTCAGTCCGGTGTTGAAGGTCAGCTGAAAGTGGCTGTCCTGAAACTGGTCGAGGATCAGTCGGTTCTCCACCGACTGACTCATCATTTTCACCATGCCCAGCGTGTGGGAAGGCGGCAGGAAGCTATCGCTGGAAACATCCAGTACCGCAACCAATCGTCGCGCCGCATCGTAAATCGGTGCCGCCGAGCCGGTCATGAAACGGTTGGCTTTGAGAAAGTGTTCGTTGTGCTCGATATGTACGGCCTGTTCGCAGACGAGCGCAGTGCCAATGGCATTGGTCCCCGTGGCGCTTTCGATCCAGCTGGCGCCTGCCATGAAACCATGCGCGTGGGAGGGTTCGACAAAACGCTGGGTGCCCCACGACTTGAGCAACTGACCACGATTATCGGCCAGCATGATCAGGCAGTTGGAATTACTGAGGATGTTTTCGTAAAACGGCAGGACTTCCTGGTGGGTGGTGTGCACCAGCGCCTGATGGCGCTCCAGTAACTGCGATACCTGATCCGTCGGCAACTGGCCGAAAGAGGGTCTGGACTGATGACTCAGACCAAAGTCCCTACAGCGGGACCATGAGTCTCGGATGATGGCGTCATGAGCAACGGATGCACGGTGTATGGCCATGGTGGATCCTGCATGTATTTTTATTTTTCTTATTGATCTGGCACGGGCGTCCAATCCCGTGCGTGCGTCCAGTGTCGCTCAGGATTGTTCAAAGTCAATGTTCAGTTTGTTCAGGTGTTCAGTTTTTATTGTTCACTTTTGTTCAGCACTGAACGCTCGTCAGGCCCGTTATATCGGGCCGAGGCTCTATCTCGGGCCTGTGCGCAGCAATGCCCGGTTTGGCACGATTGTCGCTATCTCCTGACAAGAATTCGCGCACACCCTGAATAAGAACTGACAAAAAAGGGCAAGCCATGTCTCTAACGCTGGAGCACGTCAGCCGTGTGGTCGACGGCCAAACCTGGATCGACGACGCATCGTTGAGTTTCGAACCCGGTTCTTTCAATGTCTTGCTGGGCCGTACACTGTCCGGCAAGACCAGTCTGATGCGGCTGATGGCCGGGCTGGACAAGCCTGATCGTGGTCGCATCCTGATGAACGGCAAGGACGTCACCCAGACGGCCGTTCGCCATCGCAATGTGTCGATGGTGTATCAGCAGTTCATCAATTACCCGAGCATGACCGTTTTCGAGAACATTGCCTCGCCATTGCGTCAGGCCGGTGTCGCCGCTGACGTGATCCAGAGCAAAGTGCTGGAAACCGCGAAGATGCTGCGCATCGAGAAGTTTCTGACCCGCTATCCACTGGAGCTGTCCGGTGGTCAGCAGCAGCGCACTGCCATGGCCCGGGCGCTGGTCAAGGATGCCGACCTGATTCTGTTCGATGAGCCGCTGGTCAACCTCGACTACAAGCTGCGCGAAGAGCTCCGTCAGGAAATGCGCGAGCTGTTCGAAGCACGCCACACCATCGCTATCTACGCCACCACTGAACCCAATGAAGCCTTGGCCCTGGGCGGCACGACCACGGTGCTGCATGAAGGTCGGGTGATTCAGAGTGGCCGGACGCCGGAGGTTTACCACCAGCCGCAAACCGTTCTGGCAGCAGAACTGTTCTCCGAGCCGCCGATCAATTTGATGCCTGGTCGTATTCAGGGCAGTGAAGTCAGCTTTGCCAATTTCGTCCATTTCCCCCTCAACGTTGATCTGCGCAAGATCGGCGATGGCGAGTACCGCTTTGGCGTTCGCCCCAGCCACCTGAGTCTGGTGCCATCCAATGATGATGATCTTGAGCTGGCAGTGACGGTAGAGCTGGCGGAAATCAGCGGCTCTGAGACGTTTCTGCATGTGCGTAACGAGCATTTCCCGCTGGTGCTGCACTTGCCTGGGGTACATGCCTACGACGTTGATGCGTCGATTCGGGTGTACATCCCGACCCATAAATTGTTTGTGTTCGATGAGCAGGGTCGCCTGATTCAGGCACCCGGCTTGCGTATGGCGAGGGTTGCCTGATGGCCGAGATTCGACTGCAAAACCTCGCTCACAGCTATAGCAAACATCCGAACGGGCCAGAGGATTATGCGATTCGTGAGATGAGCCATATCTGGGAGCAGGGCGGGGCGTACGCGCTACTGGGGCCTTCCGGGTGTGGTAAATCGACTTTGCTGAACGTCATTTCCGGGCTGCTCAGCCCTTCCGAAGGCCAGGTGATGTTTGACTCCAAAGTGGTCAACGACTTGTCGCCGGAGCAGCGCAACATCGCTCAGGTTTTCCAGTTTCCGGTGGTCTACGACACCATGACGGTGTACGACAATCTCGCCTTTCCCTTGCGCAATCAGGGCATGGACGAGAAGAGGATTCAAACCAAGGTTCATGAAATTGCCGATGTGCTGGACCTGCAGCCTTTACTGAAGAAAAAGGCCCGCAACCTCACCGCTGACGAAAAGCAGAAAGTCTCCATGGGTCGTGGTCTGGTGCGTGATGACGTGTCGGCGATTCTGTTCGACGAACCACTTACGGTGATCGACCCGCATTTGAAGTGGAAGCTGCGGCGCAAGCTCAAGCAGATCCACGAGCAATTCAACATCACCATGGTTTACGTCACCCATGATCAGCTCGAAGCTTCGACCTTCGCTGACAAGATCGCAGTCATGTATGGCGGTGCGATTGTCCAGTTCGGTACGCCACGAGAACTGTTCGAAAAACCACGCCACACATTCGTTGGTTATTTCATCGGTAGCCCGGGGATGAATCTCATTGAAGTCACCCCGCAAGCCGGCGGTGTGGGCTTTGGTGATGCTCATCTGCCGCTGTCCGAATCCATGCAGCAGCTCATCGCCGAGAAAAAATGGACCAGCCTGAAAGTCGGCATCCGGCCCGAGTTTGTGCATGTCTGGGACGGACCGGTGGACGATGCGTTATGCGCTGAGGTCAGTCATGTTGAAGACCTTGGCACTTACAAGATTTTGACCCTGCGCCTCGCCGGGCAAGCCTTGAAAGTGCGGCTGCAGGAAGACAAACCGGTACCCGTGGGCCAGGCCTGGATCAGCTTCCCAAGCCAGTGGCTGATGGTCTATGCGGACGATTACTTGCTGGAGTCAGGCCATGAATAATAAGGTTCAGAACAACAAGGCATGGTGGTTGGTATTGCCGGTTTTCCTGTTGGTGGCGTTCAGCGCCATTATCCCGATGATGACCGTAGTCAATTATTCGGTGCAGGACATCTTCGATCAGTCCAGCCGTTACTTTGTCGGCACCGACTGGTTCAGGCAGGTCCTGCAGGACCCGCGTCTGCATGACTCCCTACTGCGTCAGTTCATCTATTCCGCGTGTGTGCTGCTGATCGAGATTCCGTTGGGGATAGCTATTGCGCTGTGCATGCCGAGTAAGGGGCGCTGGTCCACGGTCTGCCTGATCGTCATGACCATTCCGCTGCTGATTCCATTTAACGTCGTCGGCACCATCTGGCAGATTTTTGGGCGTGGCGATATTGGTTTGCTGGGCTATACGCTCAACAACGTTCTGGGCATCAATTACAACTATGCGGCCAACGCATCGGACGCCTGGGTGACGGTGTTGATCATTGATGTCTGGCACTGGACATCGCTGGTTGCGCTGCTTTGCTATTCCGGCTTGCGGGCGATCCCGGATGTTTACTACCAGGCAGCACGCATTGATCGGGCCTCCAGTTGGGCGGTGTTCCGACATATCCAGTTGCCGAAGATGAAAAGTGTGTTGCTGATCGCCGTGATGCTGCGCTTCATGGACAGCTTCATGATCTATACCGAGCCCTTCGTGCTGACCGGCGGCGGGCCGGGCAACTCCACCACCTTCCTCAGTCAGACCCTGACGACCATGGCGCTGGGCCAATTCGACCTGGGCCCTGCAGCGGCATTCTCGCTGGTGTATTTCCTGATCATCCTGCTGGTGTCGTGGGTGTTCTACACCGCCATGACCCATAGCGAAAAGAACTGAGGAGGCGGACATGAATCTGCGCAAAATCATACCGCTGTGGATTTACCTGCTGTTTCTGCTGGTGCCGATCTACTGGCTGGTGAACATGTCGTTCAAGACCAACACTGAAATCCTCGGCGGCCTGACCCTGTGGCCGCAGGATTTCACCCTGGCCAACTACAAAGTGATTTTCACCGACGAAAGCTGGTACAGCGGCTACATTAATTCTCTGTACTACGTTTGCCTCAATACCGTGATCTCGCTAAGTGTCGCCTTGCCCGCCGCTTATGCGTTTTCCCGCTATCGTTTTCTGGGCGACAAGCACCTGTTCTTCTGGCTGCTGACCAATCGCATGGCACCGCCTGCGGTTTTCCTGCTGCCATTCTTCCAGTTGTATTCGTCCATCGGCCTGTTCGATACCCACATTGCCGTCGCGCTGGCTCATTGCCTGTTCAACGTGCCATTGGCGGTGTGGATTCTGGAGGGCTTCATGTCCGGTGTGCCCAAGGAGATCGACGAAACCGCCTACATCGACGGGTATAGCTTTCCCAAGTTTTTCGCCAAGATATTTGTGCCGCTGATTGGCTCGGGTATCGGTGTGACGGCGTTCTTCTGCTTCATGTTCTCCTGGGTTGAGCTGCTGCTGGCTCGCACCCTGACGTCGGTCAACGCCAAGCCGATTGCGGCGGTGATGACGCGTACGGTATCGGCTTCGGGGATTGATTGGGGTGTCCTTGCGGCGGCGGGGGTGTTGACCATCCTGCCGGGCATGCTGGTGATCTGGTTCGTTCGTAACCACGTGGTCAAGGGCTTTGCTCTTGGTCGGGTCTGAGGAGTCGAAAAAATGGAGTGGATGTCCTGGACACTGCCCACCGCGATCTTCTTTGGCAGCATTGCGTTGCTGCTGGCAGGGATGACGGTGTGGGAATTGCGCTCGGCAAGTCTTGAGCGTCGTGGTTTTCTGCCGATTGCCACTACCCGTGGCGACCGACTGTTCATCGGGCTGTTGGGTAGCGCTTATCTGCATCTGCTGGTGATCGGCGCGACTGACTGGAGTATCTGGGTTGCTTCAGGGATTTCTCTGGTGTGGCTCCTGGTAGTAATGCGGTGGGGTTAGAGAGCGGATGGGCGCAAATGCCTGGCTGATCCGCCAAGTGGTATTCGAAGCGGGACTACATAAGAAACAACACTGGAGGTGTCTATGTTCAATAAGAAAAACAAGCTGCGACATAGCGTGACGCTGGCGACAATGGTGATGCTCAGCGGATTGAGCGTTTCGGCATGGGCCGATCAGTATGAAGATGCGGCCAAGAAGTGGGCGGCCAGCGAGTTCAAGCCGAGCACGCTGTCCGATGCCGAACAATTGAAAGAACTGGAGTGGTTCATCAAGGCTGCCGAGCCGTTTCGCGGCATGGACATCAAGGTGGTTTCCGAAACCTTGACCACCCACGAGTACGAATCTAAAACCCTGGCCAAGGCGTTCACCGAAATCACCGGCATTAAGGTCACCCATGACTTGCTGCAGGAAGGTGATGTGATTGAAAAGCTGCAGACCGCCATGCAATCGGACAAGAGCATTTACGACGGCTGGGTGAATGACTCCGACCTGATCGGTACCCATTTCCGTTACGGCAAGGCGATGTCCCTGACCGATCTGATGGCCAGTCCGGAAGGCAGCAAGGTCACGTCTCCAACGCTGGATCTGAAGGATTTCATCGGTACTTCGTTCACTACAGCACCGGACGGCAAGCTCTATCAATTGCCCGATCAGCAATTCGCCAACCTTTACTGGTTCCGCGCTGACTGGTTTGACCGCGCAGACCTGAAAGCGAAATTCAAGGCCAAGTACGGCTACGAGCTGGGCGTGCCGGTCAACTGGTCGGCGTATGAAGACATTGCCAAGTTCTTTAGCGAAGACGTCAAGGAAATCGACGGCAAGAAAGTCTACGGCCACATGGACTACGGCAAGAAAGACCCATCGCTGGGCTGGCGCTTCACCGATGCCTGGTTCTCCATGGCGGGCAGTGGCGACAAGGGGCTGCCTAATGGTTTGCCGGTGGACGAGTGGGGTATTCGAGTAGAGGACTGCCATCCGGTGGGTTCCAGCATTACCCGTGGCGGCGACACCAACGGGCCAGCAGCTGTGTTTGCGACCCAGAAATACATCGACTGGCTGAAAGCCTACGCACCGCCTGAAGCCGCAGGCATGACGTTCTCCGAATCCGGGCCGGTACCTTCCCAGGGCAACGTTGCTCAGCAGATCTTCTGGTACACCGCTTTCACGGCTGACATGACCAAGGCGGGTCTGCCAGTCATGAACGCCGATGGCACGCCGAAATGGCGTATGGCGCCTTCACCGAAAGGCCCGTACTGGAAAGAAGGCATGAAGCTGGGTTATCAGGACGTGGGTTCCTGGACCTTCCTCAAATCGTCTGACGAGAAAAAACGTCTGGCCGCCTGGCTCTACGCGCAGTTCGTGACGTCGAAAAGCGTTTCCCTGAAGAAAACTATCGTGGGCCTGACGCCGATTCGTGAGTCGGACATCAATTCCAAGGAAATGACCGCACTGGCACCCAAACTCGGTGGTCTCGTAGAGTTCTACCGCAGCCCGGCCCGCGTGCAATGGTCGCCTACCGGGACCAACGTGCCGGATTATCCGAAACTTGCTCAGTTGTGGTGGAGCCACGTTGCAGAGGCTGTGACCGGTGAGAAAACCGCACAGCAGGCACTGGACGGTCTGGCCAAGGATCAGGATGCGATCATGACGCGTATCGAGCGCTCCAAGGTTCAGGAGGCCAGCAAGTGCGCGCCTAAAATGAATCCGGAAACCTCTGCAGAAGAGTGGTACACCAAAGCGGAGCAGAGTGGTGGCAAGTTCCTGGCCCCACAACGCAAGCTGGCCAATGAGAAACCGAAGGGCGAAACCATTGCCTATTCAGACTTGTTGAAAAGCTGGGAAGCGGCCAAGAAGTAAGGCTGTCGAGGAATGAAAAACGGCACCCTTGGGTGCCGTTTTTATTGCATGACGCGGCGCATCAACCGTGCAGGGTTTCCGCTGCGTACAGGGTGTTTTCAAGCAGGCAGGCGCGAGTCATCGGGCCTACGCCGCCCGGTACCGGGGTGATCCAGCCAGCGCGGGGCAGGGCGGTTTCATAAACCACATCGCCAACCAGCTTGCCGTCGTCCTGACGATTGATGCCAACGTCGATCACGATAGCGCCTTCCTTGATCCACTCGCCTTTGACCAGCCCTGGCTTGCCAGCAGCGACCACCACCAGATCGGCCCGGCCAACGTGGCCAGCCAGATCCTTTGTGAAGCGGTGGGTCACGGTCACGGTGCAGCCGGCCAGCAACAGCTCCATGGCCATCGGGCGACCGACGATGTTGGATGCGCCCACAACCACGGCGTCCAGACCATACAAATCAACACCGGTGCTTTCCAGCAGGGTCATGATGCCTTTAGGTGTGCAGGGGCGCAGTAGCGGAATGCGCTGTGCCAGACGACCGACGTTATAAGGATGGAAGCCATCCACGTCTTTGTCCGGGCGAATGCGCTCCAGCAGCAGGGAGGCATCCAGATGTTCGGGCAGTGGCAATTGCAGCAGTACGCCGTCGATGTTCGCGTCGTCATTGAGGCGATCGATCAGGCCGGTCAGTTCTGCTTGTGAAGTCTGGGCGGGCAGGTCGTAGGCCTGAGAGACAAAGCCGACTTCTTCGCAGTCTTTACGCTTGTGCGAGACATAGACCTGGGAAGCGGGGTCGCTGCCCACCAGAATCACTGCGAGGCCGGGTGTACGCAGGCCTTGCTCGCGACGTTCGGCGACCCGTTTGGCGATCTGCTGACGCAGGCTGGCTGCGATCGCTTTGCCGTCGATTAGTTTTGCAGTCATTACGCGTGATTAACCATCGAGAGGGATCGGAAAAGAGCGCGCATTCTCGCATGTCATCGCGCGTGGGCAAAGGCGCTTGGTCTGCATATTCTCCTAACTCCTTTATCTAACTGAATTTTTTTCTAAAAAAGAGTTGACGACCTTTAGGGTCGTCTATAAAATTCGTCGCACTTGCCGGGTACAACCCAGCACTGGTTAAGCTGGCACTCATAACCAAGTCGATGTTTAGATGAGGTTCGGTGTTGAGTCAGGCGGAGCGGTTACTTAGCTCAGTGTGATTAAAAAGCCTTTTAATTTGTAATCGTTAAAGAGTACAGATTATATAAGTGCCCGTAGCTCAGCTGGATAGAGCATCCGCCTTCTAAGCGGATGGTCGCAGGTTCGAGTCCTGCCGGGTGCGCCATTAAGGCAGCTTTGGCAAGTGCAAGTAAGATGTCACGGTTACATGCAATATGGTGGGCGTAGCTCAGTTGGTAGAGCACGGGATTGTGACTCCCGTTGTCGAGGGTTCGATCCCCTTCGTCCACCCCATATTTAGAAAGGCGCCAGACTTATAATCTGGCGCCTTTGCTTTAAAAGCTTGTACGCGGATGTGGTGGAATTGGTAGACACACTGGATTTAGGTTCCAGCGCCGCAAGGTGTGAGAGTTCGAGTCTCTCCGTCCGCACCAGGATTAAACGCGTCACAGCTGCTATGCGGTCGTGACGTTTGAAAAAAAGCCGCCTAGTGCGGCTTTTTTTGTTTCAGGATTATTGTTTTTCGTCTCGCTGATCGGCCAGCCTGGCTGCCGTCGGTCGTGCGGGGTGTGCTTCGCGGAATGGAATCGACGCTGAGGCCGGGTGCGTGACGCCTTGTGCAAGGCCGTGCCAGACGCGTTTCGGTCGGTCGAGAGTGGCTGCGGTTACCTGTCGCTGATCGTCTGATTCCTTCCTTTATATGCGCCCTTTTTCAGTAGGGTGACTTCTTGAGTTTGACCCACTAGAATGCATGCCCTTGATTCTGGGGTCGGAAACGCCGGCTAACGTCTGTGCAACGAGGAATATCCATGCAAGTTTCTGTTGAAAATACTTCCGCTCTTGAGCGCCGCATGACCATTGGCGTGCCTGCCGAACGCATCGAGACTGAAGTCAACAAGCGTCTGCAGCAGACCGCACGTAAAGCCAAGATCCCTGGCTTCCGTCCAGGCAAAGTGCCTATGAGCGTGATCCGTCAGCGTTATGAAGACGGCGCGCGTCAGGAAGCACTGGGTGATTTGATCCAGGCTACTTTCTATGAAGCTGTGGTTGAGCAAAAGCTGAACCCGGCTGGCGCACCTGCTGTAGAGCCAAAGACCTTTGAAAAAGGCAAAGACCTGGAATACATCGCTACTTTCGAAGTGTTCCCGGAATTCACCGTTGCCGGTTTCGATTCCATCGCCGTTGAGCGTCTGTCTGCAGACGTGGCTGATGCCGATCTGGACAACATGCTGGAAATCCTGCGCAAGCAGAACGTTCGTTTTGAAGTGGCTGATCGTGCTGCCCAGAACGAAGACCAGCTGAACATCGATTTTGTTGGCAAGGTTGACGGCGAAGTATTCGCTGGCGGCTCCGCCACTGGCACCCAGTTGGTACTGGGTTCCGGCCGCATGATCCCTGGCTTCGAAGACGGCCTGGTTGGCGCCAAGGCTGGCGAAGAGCGTGTTCTGAACCTTACCTTCCCGGAAGACTATCAGAACCTTGAACTGGCAGGTAAAGCTGCCGAGTTCGCCGTGACTGTCAACACTGTTTCCGGGCCTAAGCTGCCTGAGCTGAACGAAGAGTTCTTCAAGCAGTTCGGTATCAAGGAAACCGGCATCGACGGCTTCCGCACCGAAGTTCGCAAGAACATGGAGCGCGAGCTGCGTCAGGCCATCAAGTCCAAGGTCAAAAATCAGGTAATGGACGGCTTGCTGGCCGCCAACCCGATCGAAGTGCCAAAAGCCTTGCTGGAAAACGAAGTGAACCGTCTGCGCGTTCAGGCTGTTCAGCAGTTCGGTGGCAACATCAAGCCTGATCAACTGCCGGCCGAGCTGTTCGAAGAGCAAGCCAAGCGTCGCGTTGAGCTGGGTCTGATCGTTGCTGAAGTGGTCAAGCAGTTCGACCTCAAGCCTGATGACACCCGCGTTCGCGAGATGATTCAGGAAATGGCTTCTGCTTACCAGGAGCCTGAGCAGGTCGTGGCCTGGTACTACAAGAACGAGCAGCAAATGAACGAAGTACGTTCGGTTGTGCTTGAAGAGCAAGTTGTGGATACTGTTTTGCAGAAAGCTAGCGTGACCGAGAAGTCGGTCTCCTACGAAGAAGCAGTCAAGCCGGTGGAAGCACCACAAGCTGACTGATCTGTTTTTTCGTTAGAAAACACCTACAAGCCAGCCTTCGCGCTGGCTTGTGCGTATTCAAGAAATGACTATTTGGGAGTGAATGCGAGACATGTCCCGCAATTCTTATATTCAGCAGCACTCTGACATCCAGGCCGCCGGCGGCCTGGTCCCGATGGTTATCGAGCAGTCCGCCCGTGGCGAACGCGCCTATGACATCTATTCGCGCCTTCTCAAGGAGCGAGTGATCTTTCTGGTAGGCCCGGTAGAAGACTACATGGCCAACCTGATCTGCGCGCAACTGCTGTTCCTTGAAGCGGAAAACCCGGACAAGGATATCCATCTTTACATCAACTCACCGGGCGGTTCGGTGACGGCTGGCATGTCGATCTACGACACCATGCAGTTCATCAAGCCGAACGTATCGACTACCTGTATCGGTCAGGCGTGCAGCATGGGCGCATTCCTGTTGACCGCAGGTGCTCCGGGCAAGCGTTTCTGCCTGCCGAACTCCCGCGTGATGATTCACCAGCCATTGGGCGGTTTCCAGGGCCAGGCTTCGGATATCGAAATCCACGCCAAGGAAATCCTTTTCATTCGTGAGCGTCTCAACACGCTGATGGCCAAGCACAGCGGGCACACTCTGGAAGAGATCGAGCGTGACACCAACCGCGATAACTTCATGAGTGCAGAGGCTGCTCGTGAGTACGGCTTGATCGACGAAGTCATCAGTCAGCGTCCCGCTTAATTAAGCACCTCAAATAAGGCTGGTCGGCTGTTCTGATCACTTGCGGGCTTGAAAAAGCCCGCAATAGCCTTCATCTTGTGTTGCAAGCCTATCGGATTTGGATCGAACGAATGACTGACACCCGCAACGGCGAGGACAACGGCAAGCTGCTCTATTGCTCCTTCTGTGGCAAAAGCCAGCATGAAGTACGTAAGTTGATTGCCGGCCCCTCGGTCTTTATCTGCGACGAGTGCGTCGACCTGTGCAATGACATCATCCGCGAGGAGGTGCAGGAAGCCCAGGCCGAGAGCAGCGCGCATAAATTGCCTTCGCCTAAAGAAATCAGCGGCATCCTTGATCAGTATGTGATCGGTCAAGAGCGTGCGAAAAAGGTTCTGGCCGTAGCGGTGTACAACCACTACAAGCGCCTGAATCAGCGTGACAAAAAGAATGACGACGTCGAGCTCGGCAAAAGCAACATTCTGCTGATCGGCCCGACAGGCTCGGGTAAGACCCTGCTTGCCGAAACACTGGCCCGCTTGCTGAACGTTCCATTCACCATCGCCGACGCAACCACCCTCACCGAGGCGGGTTATGTAGGTGAGGATGTGGAGAACATCATTCAGAAGCTGCTGCAGAAGTGCGACTACGACGTAGAAAAGGCCCAGATGGGTATTGTCTACATCGACGAAATCGACAAGATCTCGCGCAAGTCTGATAACCCGTCGATCACCCGGGACGTTTCCGGTGAAGGCGTGCAGCAGGCCCTGCTCAAGCTGATCGAAGGTACGGTCGCTTCCGTTCCGCCTCAAGGTGGTCGCAAGCATCCGCAGCAGGAATTCCTTCAGGTTGACACCCGTAACATCCTGTTCATCTGTGGTGGTGCGTTCTCTGGTCTGGAAAAGGTTATTCAAAACCGTTCCACCAAAGGCGGCATCGGTTTCAACGCAGAAGTACGCAGCAAGGAAGAAGGCAAGAAGGTTGGCGAATCCCTGCGTGAAGTTGAACCTGACGATCTGGTCAAGTTCGGTTTGATTCCGGAATTCGTGGGTCGTCTGCCGGTTCTGGCAACGCTGGACGAGCTGGACGAAGCTGCGCTGATGCAGATTCTGACCGAGCCGAAGAACGCGCTGACCAAGCAGTACGCCAAGCTGTTCGAGATGGAAGGTGTGGACCTCGAGTTCCGTACCGACGCTCTGAAGTCCGTCGCTCGTCGTGCGCTTGAGCGCAAGACAGGCGCACGTGGCCTGCGCTCCATCCTCGAAGGCGTTCTGCTCGACACCATGTACGAGATTCCATCGCAGACTGATGTGAGCAAAGTGGTGATCGACGAAAGCGTAATTGAAGGCACGTCCAAGCCGCTGTTGATCTACGAAAACAGCGAGCCACCTGCCAAGGTTGCGCCCGACGCGTGAGTGATACTGCTGCATGAATAAAATGCTGCACAAATAGAGAGGGGCCTTCGGGCCCCTTTTTGCATTTCCTGCTTAAAGGCTTGTTTTTTCAGGTGTCTACCCCCATCTTGGACTCAAGCTCATTCCAGTCCACGGCCACATGGCCGCCGTAGAGGCGAAATCATGAAAACGACCATCGAATTGCCTCTCTTGCCATTGCGCGATGTTGTGGTGTATCCGCACATGGTTATCCCGCTGTTCGTGGGGCGCGAGAAGTCTATCGAAGCCCTGGAGGCGGCGATGACAGGCGACAAGCAGATACTGCTGCTCGCACAAAGAAATCCTGCTGACGATGATCCTGGTGAAGACGCTCTTTATAACGTCGGCACCATTGCAACCGTATTGCAACTGCTCAAGCTGCCTGACGGCACGGTCAAAGTGCTGGTCGAGGGCGAGCAGCGCGGATCCGTTGATCGCTTTATCGAAGTTGATGGCCACTGCCGGGCCGAAGTTACCCTGATCGATGAGGTCGATGCGCCTGATCGTGAATCTGAAGTGTTCGTGCGTAGCCTTCTGGCGCAGTTCGAACAGTATGTCCAGTTGGGCAAGAAAGTCCCTGCTGAAGTCCTGTCTTCACTCAACAGCATTGATGAGCCTGGTCGTCTGGTCGACACCATGGCGGCGCACATGGCGCTGAAAATCGAGCAGAAGCAGGAAATCCTCGAAATCATTGATCTGCCAGCCCGCGTCGAGCACGTGCTCGCGTTGCTGGATGCGGAAATCGACCTGTTGCAGGTTGAGAAACGTATTCGTGGCCGCGTCAAAAAGCAGATGGAGCGCAGTCAGCGCGAGTACTACCTGAATGAGCAGATGAAGGCCATTCAGAAAGAGCTCGGCGACAGCGAGGAAGGCCACAACGAAATCGAAGAGCTGAAAAAGCGCATCGATGCTGCCGGTCTGCCCAAAGACGCTCTGACCAAGGCCACTGCCGAGCTGAACAAGCTGAAGCAGATGTCGCCGATGTCTGCAGAAGCAACGGTGGTTCGTTCCTACATCGACTGGCTGGTTCAGGTGCCGTGGAAGGCGCAGAGCAAGGTTCGTCTGGACCTGGCTCGCGCTGAAGACATCCTTGATGCCGACCATTACGGTCTGGAAGAGGTCAAGGAACGCATCCTCGAATACCTCGCCGTGCAAAAGCGCGTGAAGAAAATTCGCGGTCCTGTTCTTTGCCTGGTAGGGCCGCCAGGTGTGGGTAAAACCTCCCTTGCCGAGTCCATTGCCAGCGCAACTAACCGCAAATTTGTCCGCATGGCCTTGGGTGGCGTGCGTGATGAAGCTGAAATTCGTGGTCATCGCCGGACTTATATCGGTTCGATGCCAGGAAGATTGATTCAAAAGATGACAAAGGTTGGGGTGCGCAACCCGCTGTTCCTGCTCGATGAAATCGACAAGATGGGCAGCGACATGCGTGGCGATCCGGCTTCTGCGCTGTTGGAAGTGCTGGACCCGGAGCAGAACCACAACTTCAATGACCATTATCTGGAAGTCGATTACGACCTTTCCGACGTGATGTTCCTGTGCACCGCGAACTCGATGAACATCCCGGCGGCGTTGCTCGACCGGATGGAAGTCATCCGTTTGCCAGGCTACACCGAAGACGAAAAGATCAATATCGCCGTCAAATACCTCTCGCCAAAACAGCTGCAGGCCAACGGCTTGAAGAAAGGCGAAGTGGAGTTCGACGAAGAAGCGATCCGCGACATCGTGCGTTATTACACCCGTGAAGCGGGCGTGCGTAGCCTCGAGCGTCAGATTGCGAAGGTGTGCCGCAAGGCGGTCAAAGAGCATGCTCAGGAAAAACGCTTCGCAGTTCGTGTGACGGCCGACATGCTTGAGCACTTCCTCGGTGTTCGTAAATTCCGTTACGGTCTGGCTGAACAGCAGGATCAGATCGGGCAGGTGACTGGTCTTGCGTGGACGCAGGTGGGTGGCGAATTGCTGACCATCGAAGCCGCTGTAGTCCCAGGTAAAGGGCAACTCATCAAAACCGGTTCGCTGGGTGATGTGATGGTTGAGTCGATCACCGCTGCGCTGACAGTCGTGCGCAGCCGCGCCAAGAGCCTGGGAATCCCTCTGGACTTCCATGAGAAGCGTGACACTCACATCCACATGCCGGAAGGGGCCACCCCTAAAGATGGTCCTAGCGCAGGCGTAGGCATGTGCACGGCCCTTGTTTCAGCGCTGACACAGATTCCGGTCCGTGCTGACGTGGCAATGACCGGTGAAATCACCCTTCGCGGACAGGTTCTGGCGATCGGTGGCCTCAAGGAAAAACTGCTGGCTGCACACCGTGGTGGTATCAAAACGGTGATCATTCCAGAGGAAAACGTGCGCGATCTGAAAGAGATTCCGGACAACATCAAGCAGGACTTGCAGATCAAGCCGGTTAAATGGATTGACGAAGTCCTGCAAATTGCGCTGCAATACGCGCCGGAGCCCTTGCCGGATGTCGCTCCCGAGATGGTTGCGAAGG
This sequence comes from Pseudomonas quasicaspiana, assembly GCF_021147825.1. NCBI lineage: Bacteria > Pseudomonadati > Pseudomonadota > Gammaproteobacteria > Pseudomonadales > Pseudomonadaceae > Pseudomonas > Pseudomonas quasicaspiana. The sequence continues at coordinate 45,093 of NZ_JAGTPI010000035.1, read as the reverse complement.
ATGAAAAGCGCGAGGCTGACTCTAAGGAAAGAATTAGCACGCATTAGTCTGGACGGCCTTTCTTGACAGCTTTTTGGAGCCCTTGTTATAAAGCGGCTCTTCTAAGCGCCTGTAGGCCATTCAGCGCTCGTTTTTGCTACACCAAAAAAACTTAGAAACATACTCAAAATAGAGATAAGGGGACTTAGAGTGAACAAGTCGGAACTGATTGATGCTATCGCCGCATCCGCTGATATCCCGAAAGCTGCTGCTGGCCGTGCGCTGGACGCAGTAATCGAATCCGTCACTGGCGCTCTCAAGGCTGGCGACTCCGTTGTACTGGTTGGTTTCGGTACCTTCTCCGTTACTGATCGTCCAGCACGTATCGGTCGCAACCCTCAAACGGGTAAGACGCTGGAAATCGCTGCTGCCAAAAAGCCAGGTTTCAAAGCCGGTAAAGCACTGAAAGAAGCTGTCAACTAAGTTCTCAAAGCCTTTGCCCAACCGATCAGGATTCACTCTGTATCGGCAGCGAAGCGGTAGTGCGGCTGGTCTGAATCCGGCCTGACACACCCGGGTCGTGGGTTTCAGCCCCGTCCGCTTCGCCAGTTACGAGAAGGCGCATCCTCGGATGCGCCTTTCTTCTATCCGCTTTCTACCCACGCTCCGCGGTTGGTTAGTCAGTACAACCGTTTTGGGGGACGCATGCTGCAGAACATCAGGGACAATTCACAAGGCTGGATTGCCAAGACCATTATCGGAATCATCATCGCATTGATGGCGTTGACCGGATTCGATGCGATTTTTACCGCAACCAGTACCGCTCAGGATGCTGCCAAGGTCAACGGTGACGAGATCACCAAGACCGAGCTGAGCCAGGCGATCGATATGCAACGGCGTCAGCTGGTGCAACAGTTGGGCAAGGATTTCGATCCTGCTCTGCTCGATGAAAAAATGCTTCACGACTCGGCCCTGAAAGGTCTGGTTGATCGCAAGCTGTTGCTTCAAGGCGCCGACAACGCGAAGTTCTCCTTCTCGGAAGCTGCGCTGGATCAGCAGATTTTGCAGACGCCTGAGTTTCAGGTAGACGGCAAATTCAACGCTGACCGTTTCGATCAGGTAATCCGTCAACTCGGCTTCACCCGGATGCAGTTCCGCCAGATGCTGGCTCAGGAAATGCTGATCGGTCAGGTCCGTGCAGGTGTTGCCGGTAGCGCATTTGTCACGGATGCTCAGGTAGATGCATTTGCCCGTCTGGAAAAACAGACGCGCGATTTTGCTTCGCTGACGCTGACTGCCGATGCCTCCGCTGTCAAAGTGACCGACGACGAAGTCAAGGCTCACTACGACGAGCACGCCAAAGAGTTCATGAGCCCCGAGCAAGTGGTGCTTGATTACGTCGAGCTGAAGAAGTCTGACTTCTTCGACAAGGTGAAGGTCAAGGACGAAGACTTGCAGGCGGCTTATCAGAAAGAAATTGCCAATCTCGCTGAGCAGCGTCGTGGCGCTCACATCCTCATCGATGTGAACGACAAGATGACTGACGAGCAGGCCAAGGCGAAGATTGAAGAAATTCAACAGCGCCTGGCCAAGGGTGAAGATTTTGCCGCGCTGGCCAAAGAGTTCTCTCAGGATCCGGGTTCGGCATCCAAGGGTGGCGATCTGGGCTACGCAGGCAAGGGTGTCTACGATCCGGCCTTTGAAGAGGCGCTGTATGCGCTGAACAAGGACCAAGTGTCGGCACCGGTGCGCAGTGATTTCGGTTGGCACTTGATCAAGCTGTTGGGCGTTGAAGCACCTTCAGTGCCGAGCTTTGCCAGTTTGAAAGAGAAACTGACCAATGATCTGAAGTCGCAGCAAGTCGAACAGCGTTTCGTCGAGGCTGCCAAGCAACTCGAAGACTCCGCGTTCGAAGCATCCGATCTGGCTCAGCCGGCTCAGGATCTGGGTCTGAAAGTGCAGACGACTGCGCCGTTCGGTCGTGAAGGTGGTGAGGGCCTGACGGCTAACCGTGCGGTCATTCAGGCAGCTTTCAGTCCCGAAGTGCTGGAGGAGGGCTCCAACAGCACCGCGCTGGAGCTGGATCCTGAAACCATTCTGGTGGTCCGCTCCAAGGAACACCGCATGCCGGAACAGCTGCCTCTGGAAGCTGTAGCCGCTGCGATTCGTACCAAGCTGGTCAAAGACCACGCTGCTGAAGCCGTCAAGGCCAAAGGCGAAGCGCTGTTGGCTGGTCTGCGTGACGGCAAGACGCCGCTCGCTGCCAAGCAGGATGGTCACAGCTGGAAAGTGATGGAAGCGGTTACTCGCGGTCAGGAAGGTGTAGATCCTGCCGTACTGCAAGCGTTGTTCCGTATGCCCAAGCCTGAAGGCAAGGACAAACCGGAATTCACCAGCCTTTCGCTGGCCGATGGCAGTTTCGTGATCGTACGCCTCAATGGCGTCAACGAGGCTGCACCGGCAACGGATGCAGAGAAATCCCAGTACCGTCGCTTCCTGGCGTCGCGTGCCGGTCAGCAGGATTTCGCTGCTTACCGTGCACAGCTGGAAAGCAAGGCCAAGATCGAACGCTTCTGATGGTTTGATTTTTGCGCTAGTAAAGAAGGCCGCTCATTGAGCGGCCTTTTTTTTGTTCGCTTTCGAAGGTGTATTGCCACAGGAAAACGCCCCTCGTGCGCCTACAGATCCAATGTTTGCTGCGCGACAGCGCGGTGTCAGTGACACCGGGGCGGCACCTGCAGGGCTGGGTTCAATCCAGGATTTGCATTTTTTGACAGGTGCTCCCATTCAATCCAGGAGGTGCGATTTCAACATTTCGAATCTGCAAAAACTCTCGCCGCGCCCACAGCTGTACTGCTGCCTTCAATCAGGTTGACCCACTGACGCATTCGTTTAAGGTGCTTTTACTGGATTAAAAGGAGAATCTCATGCGTATTGGCTTGGTCGGCTACGGCAAAGGCGGGCGCTATTTTCACGCGCCATTGATCGCCAGTCTGCGAGAGGCGACTTTTGTCGGCGTTGTCACTCGATCGGCAGAGCGGCGGGCTGAGCTCGCCCAGGATCATCCTGGCGCCCAGGCTTTTGACAGCCTGGCCGATCTGGTCGCTGCAGGTGTTGATGCTGTAGCGATCTCTACGCCCATGGCTTCCAGGCCAGACTTGATCCGGGAGGCTATTGAGTCAGGCGTTGCTGTGGTCAGCGACAAGCCCTTTGCTGCCGATGCGGCGCAGGCTCAGGCGCTGGTGGAACTGGCCGAGCGCAAAGGAGTGATGCTCAGCGTTTACCAGAACCGTCGCTGGGACTCAGACTTTCTGACCGTGCGTAAACTGATCGACGAGGGGAGGCTGGGTGAGATCACACGCTTTGAATCCCGGGTCGAACGCTATTCGCCTAAATCGGTAGGTAAGGCGGCGGGTGGAGGCATGTTGCGCGATCTGGGCAGCCATCTGGTGGATCAAGCGCTGTTGCTGTTCGGACCGGTGGCGAGGGTTTACGCAGAGCTGGAGTTCTCAGCCCCCGATCAACCTTTCGATCATCAGTTTTTCGTCTCCCTGACCCATGCAAATGGCGTGGTCTCGCATTTGTGGGGCAGTTGTCTGCAAAACGCTCCAGGGCCGCGATTCCGGGTCAGCGGGTCCGGCGGCTGTTACACCGTCGAGGGCCTGGACTGTCAGGAAGAGGCCGCGTTGGCGGGGCTGACGCCAGAGTCGGAAGGCAAGCGCTGGGGCGTTGAAGATCAGCAGCGTTGGGGCTGGTTTTTACAAGGTGAACACCGTGAGCGTGTCCCTACGGAGCGAGGCTGTTGGCCGGAGTTTTACCAGCAACTTCAGGCTGCTCTTGCAGGTGAGGGGGTTAATCCGGTCAATCCACACGACGCGGTCGCGTCGGCAAATGTGCTCGATGCCGCGCGGTTGAGTGCGCTGGAAGGGCGAGTCGTAGGCTTATAGGCCTCAGGCATCCCCCTACCTAATGGCGAATGGCTTTACCTTGATGGCCATTGGCGCTTATATTCGGGAAATCATCAAGGAAGTGGGCATCATTCAGGGCAACTTCGTTCGCACGAGCTGACCAGGACGCTGTCGAATCGCTGCTAAAGGGCCAATCCGGGCCCTTTTTGCTTTGCCGGATTTAATGGAGTGCGGTGATGGCTGGCGTTTATTTGTCGGCTAATTGGCGCTTGTTTAGCAAATGAGTTGCCGACTGCCCAAGGCGGCCTTAGACTGCCGCCCCTCGTAAATTGAGTGCCAGGTGGCGCTTGGAGACTATGGCGCTTTTACGGCATCGCAGAGCCGCTCCTTAATTCGCCTTAATGCACGTTTTTTTTATAGAGAAATCAATGACAAAGGAAAAGTTGCTGGCCATGCCGGCCGATGACTACATGAATGCCGAACAGCATGCTTTCTTCGTCGAGCTGTTGCAGGGTATGAAGGTTGAGATCCACGAGCGCATCGAGCAGAGCCGCATTGCTATCGAGAGCCTGGATACGCCTGCCGATCCTGCCGATGCTGCTTCAGTTGAAGAAGAGCGTCACTGGCTGGTCAATGTGATCGATCGCGATCAGCGCATGCTTCCCCAGTTGGAAATGGCGTTGTCACGCATTGCCGATGACAGCTTTGGCTGGTGTGACGACAGCGGTGAGCCGATTGGTCTCAAGCGCCTGTTGATCAGCCCGACCACCAAGTACTGCATCGAGGCGCAAGAGCGTCACGAGCAGATCGACAAGCATCAGCGTCAAGCCTGATCATGCAGGGCGGTGGGGCCTTATGGTCCCGCCGCCTGTTTGTTCTGCGACGTAAAGCAACTCATACCGCTATGTCCCGGTTTCATCCTCTTCTGTGTTATCCCTCGCCTTCCCGATTGCCAACGCGTAATCATCCTGTTTTCAGCAACCATACTTTATGGCCTGTTGATCGCCCATCCGTTCAGATCCGAAAGCAATATTGAGTCATGGCGAAAAGCCTTTATCTGGCGTCTAATGCAGACACAATAAAGATAAGCATGACGGAGTCGCGCAAATGGTCGCAAACGGAACTGTGGTCAATTCAACGCCTGAGCATCAGCCCGGGAAGGTATCCGGCAATACGCTGCGCGCTTGGTTGATACCTGCATTACAAAGTCTCGCGCTGGGATGTCTCTTCATCGCCATGGGACTTGTTGAGGTGTCGACTTATCTTGCGGTGCCATTGGCGCTTTTGTTCATCTGGCTACCGCGCTTATTTTCAAACGGACCCCAGCCTGTGAATGCGCAGGACGGACGCGCCGAGATCAATCGTCTGACCCGAGACTTGTCGCGTTCTACCAGCCATAACGCGTTATCGGCTGCAGGCGTGGCGTTTTCCGTGAAGCAACTGGCCAGCCGGCTGAAGTCGCAGCTCAGTGCTGCGGAAAAGATTGTCTCCAGCGCCGATGTAATGATCGCGACCGAGCAACAGGCTGCTCAACTCAGTCAGTTGGCGCTCGACGCTTCCGTGGAGATGCGGCAGAGCAGCGAGGCAGGTAGAGGCGTGCTGGGCGAGTCAATCACCCGTATGCACTCACTCAGCAAGCGTGCGGTCAGCAGTCGCCAGTTCATTGAAGAGCTAAGCCAGCGAAGTGAAGAAATCCAGCGCGTGACGCTGGTGATTCAATCCATCGCCAGTCAAACCAATCTGCTGGCCCTTAACGCGGCCATCGAGGCGGCGAGGGCGGGTGAGCATGGCCGCGGCTTCGCCGTAGTCGCCGACGAGGTCCGCGGGCTGGCAGGACGTACCGCCAGCGCAACCGAGGAAGTCGGGCAGATGGTCGCCGATATTCAGAACCGTACTGTGCAGGTGGTTGAACAGATCCGTCAGTTGTCGTCCGATCTGGACAGTGGGGTCGGTCAGGTCGAGCTTACCGGCCAGCACCTTGAGAACATCGCCCGGCTGGCGGCCGGGGTTGAATCGCAAATAGGCGAAATTGCGCAGGGTGCCGAGACCAATCAGGAGCAACTGTCCAGCTTGTTTGTTGCGGTACAGCAGATGCGCAGCGATCTGGCGATCAGCGACGAGCAGACGCGCAAACTGGCTGATGCTGCGGTACAGATGGAAGGTCAGGCTGAAACGATCAGTGAACGCCTGGCGGAGGTTGGGCTGGACGGCTATCACCAGCGTGTCTACGACCTGGCCCGGGAGGGGGCCAGTCAGATTGCGGCAAAATTCGAAGCGGATGTCGACGCAAACCGGATCACGATGAATGACTTGTTCGACCGTAGCTATCAGCCGGTCGCCAATACCCGGCCCGCCAAATTCCAGACCCGCTTTGATCGTTACACCGATGAGGTCTTGCCTGCGATTCAGGAGCCTGTTCTGTCACGTCATGACGGTCTGGTTTTTGTAATTGCCTGCACCCCTGAGGGGTATGTGCCCACCCATAACAAAGCCTTCAGTCAACCGCTGACAGGCGATGTCGCTGTCGATACGGTGAAAAGTCGCAGCAAGCGCAAATTCGATGATCGCACCGGTATTCGCTGCGGCAGTCACCAGCAGGCGGTACTGCTGCAAACCTATACCCGTGACACGGGTGAGCTCATGCATGATTTGTCCGTACCTATTATGGTCAAAGGGCGTCATTGGGGTGGTCTGCGGATGGGCTATAGGCCACAAACGTAACTATTTCTGATTCGCGAACTGTCCAGGCAGGCGATTGAGAAATCAGGCTTTTGTAAAGCACGTCTCATGTTCGGGTTGCCTATTATTGTAAGACTTTGTTGTTTTAATCTTTCAGGGCTGTAGGAGGTTTCTGAAAGTGTTGTGCCCACGTTGACGAAAGTTTATTGCTGCGCAAGATGCTTATATCAAGGTTTTTTAATTGATTTAACGCAGCTTGATGACCTGCTGCGCAATAGGCGGATATGTGATGAAAAATACAAGGAATGTATTGATTGCACAGGGCGCTTCGGGAACTGCAACACTGGGGGTGACCGTACGCGTCGGCGTGTTCTTCGATGGTACAGGGAATAATCGCAGCAACAGCCAGATCGGAGCTGATTGCCGGGCCATGGCCGAGATCAGCGCAAATAAACATATTGCTGAATGTGGTGGGAGGCACAGTGACCCAAACAGCAGTTACAGTAATGATCTAAGTAACATTGCCAGATTGGCGGATCTCTACTGCAATCGACCCGTCGCCAGTAACCTGGGTGACGGTCTTAAAGTGTATTGGCCCATTTATGTGAGCGGGATTGGCACCTTATCCGGGGGGCGTGATTCAGTCTGGCCTGGACAAAGCTTTGGCCGCGGTAGAACCGGCGTTATTTCCAAAGTCTCACGGGCGGTCGAGAAGCTTGGGGCTCTCCTGACGACATTTTCCCAGCACAACCCTGGCTGTTTTATCAGCACTCTGGAACTGGACGTATTTGGTTTCAGTCGGGGGGCTGCTGCTGCCAGGCATTTTGCCAATGAGGTGCTCAAGGAAGATAAAGGCGAGCTGGAGCCCATGCTCAATCGGCGTCGAGTGCCACTGAGTCCTGGCTTTTCCTGGCAGAACGGCAGCGTCAGAATGAAAGTGATCGGCCTGTTTGATACCGTTGCAGCAGTTGGCGGTATCCGGGATATGGGGAATCTTGGAGACGCCCACAATGACAAAGTTAATCTCTACTTGCCCCCCGGGTGCGCCGAGCAGGTTTTGCATCTGGTCGCCCGCGACGAGGAGCGCCGCAACTTTGCGCTCAACAGTGTCCTGCCACATTGGCCAATGGAAATTGTGCTGCCGGGAGTGCATTCGGATATCGGCGGTGGCTACCATCCGCAGATGATCGAGAAGGTACTGTTGACCCGACCGATCTGGAGTTTTGTAGAGGGTGCGACTCCCAACGAATCAACCCAGGCCTGGCAGCAGGCGTTTGCAGAAATGAAGGGCATGGATCAGGCTGCGTTGATTGATCCAAAAGACGCTGAAGCTTCACTGTCTATAGCCTGCAAGGAACGCCCGACCAAAGGACCTTACAACAGGGGCGTCGGCAAGGCGGTGATGGCTGCTGTTTGCTTGCAGCGTCAGGTGTTCGGACACCTGTCCAGAGTCCATCTGCGTGTCATGCATGCGCTTGCGTGTGATGAGGGCGTTCCCTTTAATCCCATTCCTGGCTCACAGGATTTCCTGATCCTGCCTGAACTGCAAGGTGTCGCCCGCAAGCTGATTGCCTATGCCCGAGGGGCGGCTTACTCACTTGATGCAGAAGAGGAACAAATGCTGCGTCGTCGTTACATCCATCGATCTGCGCACTGGGATGCATTGATCGACAGCCGTCACAAATTCAACGACGCTCTGTTTGTGCATGCGCCGCAAAGTGGGGGGCGTGTTCGTTGGCCGAATCAGGAGGGGCGAGGTTAGCTTCACTGGAGATCTTATAGCTGCAAAAGCAATGGCCCCGGTTAACCGGGGCCATTTTTTGCGAGAGTTTACTTGGCTTCGTGGAGCAGCGCGTTCAACTCGTCAACTACCGGGGCCCAATCGTCATCCAGCAACAATTTCTCCTTGAGGCAGTCGCGTTGCGGCTGCGTCCAGAACTCTGCCTCGGATACCTTGACGTCACCATGCAGCGGACCATGCTCATCAACAAACGCATCGATGCTCTCCTGGTCTGAATTCAGGCCCAGTTGTTCAAACAAGGTGGCCAGGGTCGGTGTTTCCAAATCCATATCATCTCCTAGGCGGGCTTGACCCGATCTGTCGGTTGCACGCTTGAAGCTGCGTAAAGCATCTGAGCGTATCCATGACCCAAGAGTTCGACGCAAATAGCGTCAGGTGTTCAATGCGCCGGCATCAACGGCATCTTTCAGTTCCCTGGCTGACTCCTGGGCCGCTTTGGCCGCCAGGTCTGCGGTTTTGAACCAACGGTCTTTTTCTACCTGATGACAGGAAATGGTATTTACAGATTGCTTGGCGCGCATGACGATGACGGCCTGAAACTCACCTTCTACTTCTCTGGATTCACCCCAGATAAAAAACTCGCCGATATCAAATTCAGTCACTGCTTATCTTCCCCTGGATGACGAGTTGCTTTCGACCTGAGCTTGCGTGCGCAGGACAGCATTCTTGATGCAGGCGAGTATGGCAGTTGTTGACCGTCGCTGGCCGCCTTTAGTCGCAGCAATTAGAAATGCTCTGTCGTCTCGCATGAAGATTGGAGTAGGAATGTGCCCTGAAGGGCGATGCATAATGCTCTTCATGTTGTCTGAATGGACTACATCTGTCGATATGCACAAAACGGATATAGGCGGCAGGCATCTCCAACCGGTAGAATCCCCCGAATGCCAGCGCTCATCGCGCTTTCGGTATCGTCGACGTTCTCTGCACAAGCACCCCTGGCCTGGGTTGGCGGTGCCATGTGGCTGCAATTGCTGCAAGAGCACGCAAGGGAACTGCCCGTCTGATGCGCTACAACAAGGTAGCGATAGCTTTTTCTGACCGTCCGGTTGTCTCCGGACGGGATCATTTTCAAGTTGGGGGTTTTAACTTTGGCAGTAAGTAATCTGGAGACACACGCGCTGTTCGTGCTTGGTGATCTGCGGGCGAAGTTGGTAAAACAGTTCCAGTCCCGTTTTGTTTATGTCTGCGAGCAGTCTGCTGAGGGCATTTACATCGCTGAAATCGATACTGAAACAGCGCTGGTTGTCGACGACAAGCCGCGGCTTGAGCTGAAGGTCGGCGATCATTTTCGCGCAGCCGTATTGCCCAGCCGAGAAGGCGGAAAATTCGAAATCAAGTTTCGTGAAATCAAACTGACCGTCTATGGCCTTGGCGAATATGCCTATGTCGATATTCCTGAAGGGCACGGTATCGTGTTCAAGGAAGGTCAGAGCATCATGATGGTCTTTGCAGCCCACGAGCAATTGCAGGGCGGATTGACCAAGACCCTGAAGACTGCGACCACCAAAGCTGCAAAGTGGCGCAAGGGCGAGCTGACCTTCAAGGCCAGCGAGTAAACCCGGCAGGCAGCGACTCAGCTGCCGCTGGAGTCACCTTGCTGACCACCACTGCTGACTTCCGGTGGCACATCGTCGCCCGCCATGCGCTTACGAAACAGCCCGGTGCGGGCGAGCAGCAGAGTGGTCACCGGGACGGTGATAGCAAGCAGCACCGGAATCAGCCACGCGTGGATCACCGGTTCTGACTTGAGCGCCGAGAAGTACACAATCGAGGCGAGCGCAACACACCAGGCACCCAGTGTCGAGGCCAGCGCAGGCGGATGCATGCGTTGAAAAAAGTCCTTCAGGCTCAGCAAGCCCAGTGCGCCGGTCAGGGCGAACAGACTGCTGGCGATCAGCAGTATGGCGGTGAGGATTTCGACCCAGAAGGGCAGCACCACTGTCGAGTTCATTCGATCACTTCTCCACGCAGCAGGAATTTGGCCAGGGCAAAAGAGCCGACAAAGCCAAACAGTGCAATCAACAAAGCAGCCTCGAAATAGGTATCACTGGCATAACGAATGCCCAGTACCAGCATCATCAGCATGGCGATGATGTAGAGGTAATCCAGAGCCAGTACCCGATCCTGAGCCGAGGGGCCCTTGAACAGGCGAATCAGGGTGAAGACCATGGCCAGAGCGAAGATGAACAAGCTGGCCAGAATGGCATTGCCGAGCAAGGCACTCATTGGAAAATCTCCATCAGCGGGCGCTCATAGGTAGTTTTGAAATGCTCGATAAACTGCGCCTCATCTTCCAGATCGAAAACATGCATGAGCAGTACGCTGCGGTCCAGCGCAAGTTCTGACCAGACGGTCCCTGGAACCACCGTGGTGATAATGGCCAGGGCTGCCAGACCATTGGCGTTGTGCAGGTCCAGCGGGACTTTTACAAAGGCCGAGCGCGGTGGGCGTCGTTTTACATTCCAGACTCTCCAGCCCACCTCCAGATTCGAGCCAATGACATCGCGACCCACAAGAAAGAACAGTTTGAAGATCACGCCCGGTCGTTTGATGCTCACAGGCAACGGGCGAAGTGGAGACATCAGCAGAGGGGCGAGGAAACCCAGCACGGCTGCCAGAATCAGATTGCCGGGACTGATCGAGAGATTCAGTACCAGCCACAGCACCGCCAGTGCAAGGGAGAACCACGGAGCAGGGAAATAACGCTTCATGGTTGCACCGCCGAGACTGCAGTGTCACTGACCGGCCCGGGCAACGGCCGGGTGGCCATTACCGATTGAATGTACTGTTTGGGTTCGTGCAGCGCGGCGGCCGTGTCGCGGGTATAACGCAGCAGCGGTTCGGCCTGGAATGTCAGGGTGATACACAAGCCCAGCAGGATCACGATGGGCACGCACTCATAGTGCCGCAGCAGCGGCGAAGGGCGTTCCTGTGGGGTCCAGAAGCGCTGGATGCCGATCCTGGAGAAGGCCATCAGCGAAGCAAGGCCGGAGAAAATCAGCAAACCCACCAGCAACCAGCCCTGGCTCGAAATCGTTTCGTCCTGGGCCACATCCAGTCCAAGCGGGTTAAGCAGCGCGCTGAGCAACGTCAATTTGCCGATAAATCCGGAAAGCGGCGGCATGCCGATGATCAGCAAGGCGCAGGCAATGAAGCTCAAGCCAATAAATGCCACGGTCATCGGGATTACCTGACCGACCACGGCTTTCTGCTGGTCATCAAGGTTGGTGCCTGGCGGTGGATTCAATGATTCCACGGTCCGCGGTAACTGGTCGGCATCGTCTTCCAGTGGCAACTCATTGGCTGAGCGCGAGCGTTCGATGAGTTCAGCGATAAGAAACATGGCGCTGAGTGCCAGGGTCGAGCTGACCATGTAAAACAGCGCGCCTGCTGTGAGGCTTGGCTGGGCGAAACCGATGGCGGACAAGAGAATGCCGGCCGAGACGAGAATGCTCAGCGCTGCCATACGCTCCAGGCGTTGTGCCGCGATGATTGCCACTGCTGCGGTAAGAATTGTTGCCATACCGCCATAGATCAGCCAGTCGCCGCCAAAGAACGCAGAAGGGCCAGCCTGAACTGAAAACAGCAAGGTCCAGAGCCGCAGCAAGGTGTAAATGCCGACCTTGGTCATGATCGCGAAAATAGCTGCCACGGGCGCACTGGCGGCGGAGTAGGCGGGCACCAGCCAGAAGTTCAGCGGCCACATGCCAGCCTTGGTCAGGAATGCCACCGCAAGAATCGCGGCGCCGGCGTGCAGCAGGCCCAGATCGGCCTCCGGTACCTGCGGAATCTTGATGGCCAGGTCAGCCATGTTCAGTGTGCCGGTCACGCCATAGATTAGGGCGGCGCCAATCAGGAACAGCGAGGACGCCAGCAGGTTGATCGCAATGTAATGCAAGCCTGCGGAGACGCGGGCACGGCCCGAGCCGTGCAGCATCAGGCCGTAGGAGGCCGCGAGCATGACTTCAAAAAACACGAACAGGTTGAACAGATCGGCGGTGAGGAATGCCCCATACAGGCCCATCAGTTGAATCTGGAACAAGGCGTGGAAGCTGGAACCGGCGCGGTCCCAGCGAGCCAGGGCGAAGAGCAGGGCGCACACACCGACGATGCCAGTCAGCACCAGCATCATTGCCGACAGGTGATCCACCACCAGCACAATGCCAAACGGCACTTCCCAGTTACCGGGCAAGTAAACGCCTATTGAGCCCGTGGTACCGGTTTTCTGTACCCACATGAACAAGGTGACAGAAATGGCCAGGCCGAGGATGCTCGAAAGCAGATTGATCCGCGCTTTGAGCGGGCGGTGTTTCTCACCGAGCCAGAGCATGATCGCAGCCGTCAACAACGGCAGCAGAATCGGTGCCACGATCAGTTGATTCATCAACGTCATTCTTTGGGCTCCCGGCCGTCAACGTGGTCGGTGCCGGTCAACCCTCTGGACGCCAGCAGCAGCACCAGAAACAGCGCGGTCATGGCAAAGCTGATTACGATGGCGGTCAGCACCAGTGCCTGGGGCAGCGGGTCGGTGTAATTCAGCAGGTCCTGAGGAACGCCGTCCTTGATGATCGGCTCCCGGCCGATGAACAGGCTGCCCATGCTGAAGATGAACAGGTTGACGCCGTAGGACAGCAGGCAAAGGCCCATGACCACCTGGAAGGTCCGCGGACGCAGGATCAACCAGACGCCCGAGGCCGCCAGTACGCCGATGGCAATCGCGATAACTTCTTCCATCAGGAGGCTCCTTGTTGTGCGGCGACAATGTCGGCGATTGGGTTCGGCACCGGTTTGGGCAGCGAAGTAGGTCGGTGGCTACGCACCGACTGGTGCGCCAGTGCCGTGAGAATCAGCAGTGTCGATCCCACGACAACCGCGTAGACCCCTACATCAAAAAACAACGCGCTCGCGACATGGATATCGCCCAGCAACGGCAGGTCCAGATGCGCGGTGTGGGTGGTCATGAACGGATAACCCAGGAACATCGAGCCCAGACCGGTGCCAATCGCAAACAACAAGCCGGTGCCCATCCAGCGCAGTGGCCGCAGGCTCATCTGAGCCTCCACCCACTGCGTACCCGCGACCATGTATTGCAGAATAAAGGCCACGGACATCACCAGACCGGCGACAAAACCGCCCCCCGGCTGGTTGTGCCCACGCATGAACAGGTACATCGAAATCACCACAGCAATCGGCAGCAGCAGGCGCACCAGTACTGCCGGAACCATCATGAAGCCCAGCGCGGTATCACTGGCGCTGCGCGGATTGACCAGGTCAGTTACCACATCCGGAGCCAGCAAACGCTGCTGGGCGGGTAACGGAATACTTTCCTTGGGCGGACGGAAGCGGCGCAGCAGGGCAAACACAGTCAAGGCCACAGCCGCCAGCACGGTGATTTCGCCGAAGGTGTCGAAACCCCGGAAATCCACCAGCATCACGTTCACCACATTGCTGCCACCGCCTTCGGGAATGGCGCGGCTGAGATAGAACGAGGAAATGGTGTTGGGCGTCGCACGCGTCAGCATCGCGTAGGACAGCAGCGCCATGCCACCGCCGACCAGTGCCGACAGAATGAAGTCGCGAACCCGACGATTTCGTGCGCGGACCCGGCTGCTGAGCGAAGGCGCCACGTTCTCGTTACGTCGTGGCAGCCAACGCAGCCCCAGCAGGATCAAGACTGAGGTGACTACTTCCACCACCAGTTGTGTAAGGGCCAGATCGGGTGCGGAGAACCAGACGAATGTCACGCAGGTCATCAGCCCGCAAACACTGACCATCACGACGGCCGCCAGGCGGTGGTACTTGCCTTGCCAGGCCGCGCCCAGTGCACAGGCGATTGCGATCAGCCACAACGTGACGAAGACGCCCGAACCCGGAATCTTCGGCCGGTCGCCCCACGTCAGGCCACTGAAATACATCGGGATAAAACCGCCAATCAGTGCTGCCAACACCACCAGAAATAACTGAGGTTGCAGGCGACGGGTACTGATGAGACTTTCGAAACGCCGTGCCCAGCGGGTCATGATCACCAGCGAACGCTCGAAGAAGCGCTTGCCGTTCATGCGCTGCACCAGCGGCGGGCCGGTGAAGCGGTTCTGTTTGAACGAGTTGCGCAGCAACAGATAGAGCAGCACGCCGCCAGCCATGGCAATCAGGCTCATGATCATGGGGGCGTTCCAGCCGTGCCAGATGGCCAGGCTGTACTCAGGCAGCGTGCCGCCTACGACAGGTTGCGCCGCGGCAGCCAGCAACGGTGCCACGGATTGCGAAGGGAAGATCCCGACGATCACACAGGCGATCACCAGAAACTCCACTGGCGCACGCATCCAGCGCGGAGGCTCATGAGGTGTGTGGGGCAGATTGGTCGCTTTCGGACCGAAGAAGACATCGACGGTGAAGCGCAATGAATAAGCAACACTGAACGCCCCGGCGATGGTGGCGATCACCGGCAAAGCCATCTCTACCCAGGCCGAGGAGCTGACGAATACTGTTTCAGCGAAAAACATTTCCTTGGACAGGAAACCGTTCAACAGGGGTACGCCCGCCATCGACGCGCTGGCGACCATGGCCAGCGTCGCGGTATAGGGAATCAGGGTGACAAGTCCACTCAGTTTGCGGATGTCCCGCGTGCCGCTTTCGTGGTCGATAATCCCTGCGGCCATGAACAGCGAGGCTTTGAAGGTCGCGTGGTTGAGAATGTGGAAGACTGCCGCGACCGCTGCCAGTGGGCTGTTCAAGCCCAGCAGCAGGGTAATCAACCCCAGGTGGCTAATAGTTGAATAGGCCAGCAGGCCCTTGAGGTCATTCTGGAAAATCGCTGCGTAGGCACCGATGATCAGGGTGCAGGCACCTGCACCGCTGACGATCCAGAACCATTGCTCGCTGCCGGAAAGGGCAGGCCAGAAACGCGCCAGTAGAAACACGCCTGCCTTGACCATGGTCGCCGAGTGCAGATACGCCGACACCGGCGTCGGGGCCGCCATCGCGTGGGGTAGCCAGAAGTGGAACGGGAACTGCGCACTTTTGCTTAATGCGCCTATCAGGATCAGGGTCAGCAAGACCGGGTACAAGGCGTGGGCGCGGATCGCTTCGCCTGAGGCCAGCACGCGGTCCAGATCATAGCTGCCCACGACATGACCGAGCAGCATGACGCCTACCAACAGCGCGAGACCGCCTGCACCGGTGACCATCAATGCCATATAAGCACCGCGTCGAGCGTCTGCCCGATGGTGCCAGTAGCCAATCAGCAGGAATGAGAAAAGACTGGTCAGCTCCCAGAAGAACACGATCTGAATCAGATTGCCGGAAATCACCAGACCCAGCATGGCGCCCATAAACGCCAGGAAGAACGCAAAAAACCGCGGCACCGGATCATCCGGAGACATGTAGTAGCGGGCGTATAACGAAACCAGCGTGCCGATGCCCAGCACCAGCATCGAGAACATCCAGGCGAAGCCGTCCATGCGCAGGACGAAATTCAACCCCAGACTGGGTAGCCAGAAATATTCTTCGCGGATCACACCGCCGTCGACGATTTGCGGGTACCACAAGGCAACCTGAATCGCCCCGGTAACGGCCACAAGGCCGGCGAGAATGGATTCAGCGTTACGCGCGTTGTGCGGCAAAAATGCCGCCAGACAGCTGCCGATGAAAGGCAGAAGCAGTAGAACTATCAGAGACATAGGCTTCTAATCTGCAGGGAAATGTCAAGGATCATACGTGCTGGACTGTGTAACACCAAACGCCAAGGTGTCGCAGAATCCTACAGACCTTGTAGGCAGAAGCTGAGTTCTGTTTATTTATAGCCGGATTTTTCGCGTGTTAATCCGTTTCTTTAAACACCGGGTCGGTTCCGGTCTGTTCTTCAGTGGATGCCGTGGTGGATGCGGTGCGGCGTTTCATTTCACTGACGATCACCGCCGCGACGATGAGCGCTGCGCCAATTAACGCGACGCCGGGTAGGCGCTCACCGGCAAGGCGACCAAAGATTCCGGCCCACACCGGCTCACCGGCATAGATTACAGTGGCGCGGGTTGGGGAAACGGTCTTCTGTGCCCAGTTCATGGCCACTTGAATCACTGCGCTCATGGCCCCGAGCCCCACCGCGCTGATGACCAGCATCCAGGAAAAATCCGGCAAGGCCTCGCCCGTCGGTACGATCATCAGGAATGACAGCAATGAAGCGGTAGCCAGTTGCACCACGGTGACCCGGCGCACGTCGACCTTGCCACCGTAAGCACTGATCATGATGATCTCGGCGGCCACTGCAATCGCGCAGATGATCGTCGCTATTTCCCCCGCGCTGAATTGCAGACTTGCTCCGGATGGCCCCGACAGCAAGATCAGCCCGGTAAAGGCCAGACAGATCCCCACGCTGGGCATCAACCCCGGCCGACGTCCCAGTACCAGCCATTGCAGCAGCGGTACGAAAGGGACATAAAGCGCCGTAATAAAAGCTGACTGGCTGCTGGGAATAGTTTGCAAACCGATGGTCTGTAATCCGTAGCCAAGCATGATGGCCGCACCGATCGCGACCCCGGCTTTTATTTCAAGCAGGGTCATGCCGCGCAACACGCTTAACGAACACAGCGCGACGATGATTGCCGCCGCTGCAAAGCGCAGGCCTACGAAAAACATCGGGCCGCTGACGGTCATGGCGTGTTGTACGATCAGAAATGTGCCGCCCCACAGCAGGGTGATCAGGATCAGTACAACTTCAGCTTTGCTGATACGGGGCTTGATAGAGGTAGACTTCATGCTTCTCACTGGCGTTTACAGGCTTGCGTGATACATCGACCTGAGTTTTAAAGCTGGGCAGTATACTGCGCAATGATTTCGAGAGAATAAAATATTGAGCAACGATAATTCGCAACGCGCCCCGGTTTTGCAGCACGTCAGTCAAAACGTGCGACGGTTGCGCAACGGGCAGGACATGAGCCAGACCGCGCTGGCGGAAAAATCCGGGGTCAGTCGGCGCATGCTGGTGGCCATTGAGGCGGGGGAGAAAAACGTCAGCCTTGCGACCCTTGATCGCGTCGCCGAAGCGCTGGATGTAGCGTTCAGCGATCTGATTCAGGCTCCTGAGCATCGTGACCCCAGTCGCATCAACGAGGTGGCCTGGGCCGGATCGATACCGGGCAGCCGTGCAGTCCTTTTGGCCAAAGCCACAGCCAGACGTGAAGTCGAACTCTGGGAGTTCTGTCTGGAGCCGGGAGAGGCGTATCAGTCCGAGGCCGATCCTGACGGCTGGAGTGATCAGGTTTATGTGGTCGAAGGGCACCTGACCGTCATTCTGGTGGAGCGCACACAGGCAGTCGGTCCGGGGGAGTTTTTCATGTTTGCCAGCAACCAGGCCCACTGTTATCGCAACGACGGGCAGGTCCGGGTGCGATTCGTCCGTAACGTCGTACTGTGAGCTGTTGCCTGATAAACAGGTAATCAACAGTTGTGTTGGCTCAGCATCTTATTCAATAACGGCGCGCGGCTGATCTGTCGTGAACAGCGGGTTGAGCCGCGGGCACGGGCTGTGCATTGAACGCACTGTTGATATCGACCCCGGCTTGAGATTTTAGAAGAGCGAACCTGATCTATGAGTTCCAGCGACAAACACCCGGCTGACGTTTTGATTATTGGCGGCGGCCTGAGCGGCAGCATGCTGGCGGTTCAGTTGCTGCGCCTGCCGGGCAACCGGCGCATCTCTATCATTGAAACGCGTAGCGAACTGGGCCGGGGCGAGGCCTACAGCGCCACGGAGTTGGGGCATACGCTCAATGGCAACGCGGCGCGCATGAGTGTCGATCCGGACAACGCCGACGACTTGACCCAATGGCTGACGCAATTCATCGCGGAAGGTGGCTGGCCCGAATCCTTTGAGCAGGATGTGCCAGTGGCTGAGCTGTTTCCGCCACGGGGTATTTTTGGCCTGTATGTGCAGCAGCGTCTGGCCGAGGCTCGATCAATTGGCTCGCGTTACGGTTCAAGTGTCGAGCATGTGCGCGGTGAGGTGGTCGACCTGGAAACCCAGGCGCAGGGGGTGACGCTGAGTCTGGCGGACGGTCAGTCCCTGCACGGGCGTTTTGCGGTTTTGGCTACGGGAATGTACGCCGCGTCCCGCACCCCGCAACGGCAGTCCGACGGACTGAATGCTGCTGCGGTAGATCCGTGGGATGTCAGCGCGATGCGGCAACTCGATCCGCAGGCGCGGGTGCTGATCATTGGTTCCGGGCTAACTATGGTCGATGCGGTGGTGTCGTTGCAGCAGTCCGGGCATCGCGGCCCTGTCGATATATTTTCCCGGCATGGGTTGCTGCCTCATGTGCGTCGGCAGCCGCCAGCCTGGGTGGATTTTCTCGGCGAAGATCACACCCTTCGCAGCCCTCGGCAGTTGCTGCGCAAAGTGCGCGAGCAATGTGCGCAGGCGATTGAAAGGGGAGTCGACTGGCAAGCGCCACTGGATACCGTGCGGGCTAACATCGGCCGGTTATGGCATCAGGCCCCGGATGTGCAGCGCCGCCAGTTCGTGCGCCACGTGCGGCCATGGTGGGAAAGCCATCACCATCGCTCACCGCCGCTGAGCGCTGCACTGCTTGCGCAACTGATTGATCAAGGACGAGTGACGATTCAGGCCGCTTCGTTGCAAGGGTTTGAGGTCCTGCCTTCGGGGCAGTTGCAGATTCGTATTCGACACCGTGGTCAGGCTGAAACTTCAACGATCGTGGGGGATGCGCTGATCAATTCCACGGGCATCGAATACGACTGGCGACGCGTGGATCGGCCTTTGCCTCGACAACTGCTGGCGCGAGGCATGATTCAACCTGGCCCGCTGGCGCTGGGCATCGCCGCCGACCAGGGCGGAGCGGTGCTGGATGCGCAAGGGCGGGTGTCTGACCGGTTGTTCGCCATGGGCCCGCCATTGCGGGGGCTGTGGTGGGAAAGTACGGCCGTGACTGATGTAGCGCTGCAAGCCAAGGCGTTGGCGGGGCGGTTGGTCGGAACTCATTTGGCTAAAGGCCTTACGCCTATATCGTCCGGATGCGGCCCAGACCAAGCCCTGCTCCAACGAAGTAACGCCTGTTGGAACGGCCTCAGGTCCGGCACGATACAGGCGCTGAAACTCTTCAATCCTGATCCAGCAAAACCGGGCCATTTCCCTGTTCGCCCAGTTTGTCCCCCCAGTTGCGCAGCGGGCAGGCTTGCATCGACAGGCAGCCACAGCCGATGCAACCGGTGAGCTGATCGCGCAGGTCTGTCAGGCGCGCGATGCGGTCGTCGAGTTCTTCCTTCCACTGGGCCGACAATTTGTTCCAGTCAGCCGCAGTCGGCGTGCGTTTTTCCGGCAGTGTTTGCAGGGCGGCATGGATGCTGGCCAACGGGATACCCAGTCGCTGGGCGACCTTGATCAGAGCCACTCGCCGCAGCATTTCTCTGGGGTAGCGGCGTTGATTGCCCGCATTGCGCTGGCTGCTGATCAACCCCTTGGTTTCATAAAAGTGCAGGGCGGTGACCGCAACCCCACTGCGGGCCGCCAATTGGCCGACGGTCAACTGCTTACTCGCAGGGCCAGATTTTTTGCTGGTTATCATAAGTGACTGCTTGACCTCTAGTTAAGTAGAGGTTTTACCCTTCGAGGCCTCGGTTGGCAATACTCCGTTATCACGGCAAACACGACCTGTGAAACACGCATTGGACCTGTAGGAGCTCACCGAGGTTACGAGGCCAGCGATGACGGAGTGTCAGGTAAACCGTTATCGCTGGCCTCGTAACCTCGGTGAGCTCCTACAGGTCGGGGGGCAGCCTGGGAATTTGCATTTGTTTGACAGGAGGCAGTCATGGCGTCAGCAGAAGAGAACCTTCGCTTCAACCAGCTCATTGAATTCACCGTAAGTCCCGCTCAACAATCCGGACTGGTAACGGCCCTGACCGAGCAAGTCGAGCGCTATACCTGCACGTATCCCGGTTTTATCAGTGCCACCGTTCAAGTCAGTGATGATGGCTGCAGAGTGCTTGCGCAGACGCTCTGGCAATCACGGCGAGCCAGTGAAGAGGCGCTGCTCAATGCCGAGGCGAATGAGCAGGATTTCATGACGTTGCTGCGTCGGCATCAGGTCAGTGCAGTGACCTTCAATAGCTGGCAGGTCTCTCGGACTATCCAGGCCAGAAGCTGACAGGCAGAGCACTGTTCAGACTGAAACCTGCATCACCCGGTCACCCTGCAAGTTTTCGCCGGGCCGTCGTTTGTTCACCGCCAGTTCCCCGATCTTGATCAGGCGGGTACGGGTGACATTGCGGGTCAAGCCCAGCAATGCGGCGGTGTGAACCTGGTTGCAGTGACTGAAGCGGTAGGCTGCCCGCAGCAACGCGTCTTCGACTTTTTCGTGCAGCGCCCCAGCCTGTTCCTCGAACAGTTTATGGAAGGCTCGCTCCAGTAGTGCGTCGACAGATTCGTCGTTTGCAGGTTGATCGTCCTGGCGCTCGATACGCAAATTCGACAGACGCAGGTCATCACGTTGAATCAATCCATCACGGCAGATCAGCAGCGTGTGATGAATGACGTTTTCCAGCTCGCGAATGTTCCCGGGCCAGCTATAACTTTGCAGTTTGCGCTCGGCTTCGGCGGTAATCCGGATCGGCCCATATCCCAGCCGAAGGCTGTAGGCGTCGATAAAGTGCCTGACCAGCGGCAGGATATCGCCGGGACGTTCGCGCAACGGTTGCAGTTCGAGGTTGACCACATCCAGTCGGTAATACAGATCCTCGCGGAAATGCCCGGCATTGATCGCTTTCTCCAACTGCACGTTGGTTGCCGCCAGTACCCTGACATTGATGGGAATACTTTTGCGCGAGCCCAGCCTTACGACCTCCCGCTCTTGCAGCACCCGCAGCAGCTTGACCTGAATCGGCATGGGCAGATCGCCGATTTCATCGAGAAACAGCGTGCCGCCATTGGCCTCTTCGAACCATCCCGCCTTGGCGTTCAAGGCGCCAGTGAACGCGCCTTTCTCGTGGCCGAACAGCTCGGCCTCCACCAGTGACTCGGCAAATGCGCCGCAATTAACGGCAACGAACGGCTGGTTACGACGGTCGCTCAGGCTATGGATATGCCGCGCAACCAACTCCTTGCCGGTGCCGGTTTCGCCAATGATCAATACGCTGGCGTCGCTGGGTGCGACCTGCTTGAGGTGAGCCAGCAACGCTTTTGATTTTGGGTCTTCGAACACCTGGGCCGTGGCGCGGATTGAAGTCGCCAGTGCGGGGTTCGGCGGTAGGGTCAGTAGCTGCATGGTGATCACTTCTTGTATGAGGCAAGCCAGAGCGTTGCCAGCCAGGTAAACGCGATCCCGTGGGAGCGAATTCATTCGCGAAGAGGCCGGTACATCCGCTGGAGATTCGTCGACATCCCACAGGCCTTCCGCTATCCGAAAGCGCGATGTCAGTTCTCGTTAACTGCCTATTTCTGCGGCGGCAAATCGTTGGCAATCATTTCCCCGAACGGTCCGGTCAGGTTGGTGATTCCACGTCCGGCCAGGCTGCGATACGGCTCGGGCAGCAACGGGAAAACCAGTTCGGCAAAACGGTAGGCTTCTTCCAGATGCGGGTAGCCGGAGAAGATGAAGCTCTCGATTCCCAGATCGGCGTATTCCTTGATGCGTTCGGCGACTTCCTGCGGATTACCGACCAATGCAGTACCCGCGCCACCCCGAACCAGGCCCACGCCTGCCCACAGGTTTGGCGCGATTTCCAGATTGTCCCGGCGGCCATCGTGCAAGGCTGCCATGCGGCGCTGGCCTTCGGAGTCAAAGCGCGAGAAGGATTTCTGTGCAGCCGCGATCGTTTCGTCGCTGATGTGCTCGATCAGCGTGCTGGCCGCTTTCCATGCTTCTTCACTGGTTTCGCGGACGATAACGTGCAAGCGAATACCAAACTTCACCGTGCGACCTTTACGTGCTGCGCGCTCGCGGACATCGGCGAGTTTTTCGGCTACGGCAGCTGGCGGTTCGCCCCAGGTCAGGTAAACATCCACTTGATCTGCAGCCAGTTCATGGGCGGCTTCGGACGAGCCCCCGAAGTACAACGGCGGATAAGGTTTCTGAATCGGCGGATACAGCGCCTTGGCGTTTTGTACGCGCAGATGTTTGCCTTCGAAATCCACGGCTTCGCCTTGCAAAACACGACGCCAGATCTGCAGGAATTCATCGCTGACTTCGTAGCGTTCGCTGTGATCGAGGAAGCTGCCGTCACCGCGGTTTTCGTCCGGATCACCGCCGGTTACCACGTTGATCAGCAGGCGGCCGCCAGACAAACGATCCAGGGTTGCCGCCATACGCGCCGAGACAGTCGGTGAAATGATCCCGGGACGAATCGCCACCAGATACTTCAGCTTTTCAGTCAGCGGCACCAGCGCAGAAGCGATCACCCAAGAGTCTTCACAGGAGCGCCCGGTCGGGATCAGCACGCCATAGTAGCCCAGATCGTCCGCTGCCTGAGCCACCTGCTTGAGGTAGTTCAAGGTCACCGGACGAGCACCTTTGGTGGTACCCAGAAAATGGCCGTCGCCGTGAGTCGGAAGAAACCAGAAAACATCCATGACAAAACCCTTGAGCCGCACGCGGCGCTGATGTGTTGGATGGCTGTTGCTCAGCCAGCAGTAGGTGGCTAGTTATAAAGGCAAGGATTTATTCCTCAAAAGAACGGATATCCATATTTTTATATCTTTATCGAATATGAGCTTTCTTGGCACGCAGCGTCCATTTTTTAAGGGGGCAAACCAAACGAGCAGGTTGACAGTTTGGCAACGAATATCTAAGGTTGCCAAAAATTCAACCGGGATGATGGATGAGGGTTTTCAAGAAGATTGCGTTTGATGACGCTTCAAGGCGGTATCCCAATGATGCTGCGAACCTTGATGCCACCTATCGCTTGCTGTGCAGGTCAATAGCCGAGACTTCCAGCGAACTCAAAAGCACATTCAATACGCTGGATCGCTTCACCCACAGAAACGGCTGGTACGTGATCGATATCGGCGGCAACAATTTGCGTTTGATTGCCGCTATTGAATTCAGCAAGCAACTTGTTTTCGTGAAGCACATCTACACCCATGCCGAATACACCAAGGCCAACAAGTGGTACCAAAAGCAGAAGACGGGGATCCGACTATGAGTCCTGCATCAGCTGAACGAACCGTAGATAAAACAGCCATTCGCGAATTGGCACAGCGTATGGAAACACTTCGCCTGGACATGGATCGTCTGGGCGCGCACTTCATGCATCACATTGATTCGCCCGAGGACTATCAACAGGCGTTGAAGGTTATCGATGAACTCACCGATGGTCAGGAACTGACATCTGTCGAAAGCAATTTACTCGAGATTCTTTGTGACACCGTTGAGCGTTATGAAAGCAAAGCGCCGCAGTTTTCAGCGTTTAATGCGCGTATAGCCGGGTTGACGGAAGTGGACCTGCTCAAGGCATTGATGCTGCAAAACCAGTTAACCGGTGCAGATCTTCCGGAAATTGGTGATAAAAGCGTGGTGTCGCGCATTCTCAGCGGCCAGCGTCGTTTGACCATCGAGATGGTCGCCCGGCTTGCAGCGCGGTTCCACGTCGATCCCGGAGCATTCGTGCCCCGCGTCGGGTAAGGTCATAGCTGAATGCGTTGAAGAAACCCGCTGAGGCGGGTTTTTTCATGCTCCACAACACCCCGTCACTCCCCTCGAAACTTTTGTCCCATCGCCCCGGTCACTCTAAACACCTCATAAAGGGAATCAGGCGATGGCAAGGGCAATCTGGAAGGGCGCGATCAGTTTCGGGCTGGTGCATATCCCCGTCGCGCTGGTTTCGGCGACGTCTTCACAGGGGGTTGATTTTGACTGGCTGGACAAACGCAGCATGGATCCGGTGGGCTACAAGCGCATCAACAAGGTCACTGGCAAAGAGATGACCAAGGAAAACATCGTCAAGGGCGTGCAATACGAGAAGGGCCGCTACGTGGTCCTCAGCGAAGAGGAGATTCGCGCCGCCCACCCCAAGTCGACCCAGACCATTGAAATTTTTGGTTTCGTCGCGGGTGATCAGATTCCGCTGCAAAACATCGAGACGCCTTACTACCTGGCCCCCGACAAACGGGGTGAAAAGGTTTACGCATTGCTGCGCGAAACCCTCGTGCAAACCAAAAAAGTCGCCTTGGCCAATGTGGTCCTGCATACCCGCCAGCATCTGGCCGCGGTGATGCCGCTGGAATCGGCCATGGTCCTGGTTTTACTGCGCTGGCCGTCGGAAGTGCGTGGTCTGGACACTCTGGAACTGACCGATGCGGTGACCGACGTGAAGCTCAATAAAAGCGAGCTGGCCATGGCCAAGCGGCTGGTGGAAGACATGAGCGCCGACTGGACGCCGGAGGACTACCGCGACACGTTCCAGGATCAAATCATGGGGCTGGTGGAAACCAAGGCTCGGGAAGGCAAGCTCGAAAGTGTCGAAACCGAGCCTGAAGACACTGATCGCAAAAGCGCTGATGTCATCGACCTTACCGAACTGCTTAAACGTAGCCTTGCGGGTAAAGGGTCGGTCAGCAAAAAACCGGCAAAACCTGCCGCCAAAAAAGCCGAGCCTGCAGAAAAGGCCCCGGCCAAACGTCGTACACCACCTCGCAAGAAAACCACCAAGGCATCTTGAGGAGTATTGCCTGACGTCGCAGAGGATCTACCATGGCCAAGCCGCCCAGCGAATACGCCCGCAAACGTAATTTTGATATCACCAGTGAACCTGCCGAGGCACCGGTCAAGGCTAAAAAAGGTAAAGCGGCTCATGCCCTGAGTTTCGTGATTCACAAGCACGATGCGCGCAACCTGCACTACGATTTTCGACTGGAGCTGGATGGCACCCTGAAAAGCTGGGCGGTGCCCAAAGGTCCGAGCCTTGATCCGACCCATAAACGTCTGGCGGTCCACGTCGAGGATCACCCGCTGGGTTACGGCAGCTTCGAAGGCAGTATTCCTGAAGGTCAGTACGGTGCCGGTGATGTGATCGTCTGGGATCGCGGGATCTGGCAGCCCCATGGTGATCCGCAGCAAACCTACAAAGACGGCAAGCTCAAGTTCACTCTGGTCGGAGAGAAACTCACCGGTGAGTGGGCGCTGGTCCGCACTCGCTTCAAAGGCAGTAGCGACAAGCAACAGTGGCTGCTGATCAAAGAGAAAGACGAGATCGCCAGGCCCGGCGCCGAATACGACATCGTGGCCGATCAGCCGCAAAGCGTGATCAGCGGCAAGCTGGTGGGCAAACCGGCGGCAGATAAAAAAGCGGTTTCGGCTGAAGCGAAGACGTCTAAAGCCAAATCTGCCGATGCCAAAACTGCAAAGACAAAAGCTGCAAAGACCAACCAGACCGCAAGCGTGGTCCCTGAAACGCTCGCCCCGCAACTTGCCACGCTGGTGGACGCGCCCCCCAACGGTGAATGGCTTTACGAAATCAAATTCGATGGCTACCGGATCATGACCCGGATTCTTGACGGTGAGGTGAGGTTGTTCAGCCGCAACGGCAATGACTGGACCGACCGTCTGCCGTTGCAGGCCAAAGCGCTGCAATCGTTGGGGCCCAAAGACAGTTGGCTTGACGGCGAAATGGTCATGCTCAACGACGAAGGCCTTCCTGATTTTCAGGCTCTGCAAAACGCTTTTGAAGTCGGCCGCAGCAAAGACG
This sequence comes from Pseudomonas quasicaspiana, assembly GCF_021147825.1. Classification (NCBI taxonomy): domain Bacteria; kingdom Pseudomonadati; phylum Pseudomonadota; class Gammaproteobacteria; order Pseudomonadales; family Pseudomonadaceae; genus Pseudomonas; species Pseudomonas quasicaspiana. Next base: position 19,032 of record NZ_JAGTPI010000035.1, on the reverse strand, counting down.
TGGTGTATTTCCTTTTCGATGCACCGTTCATTGAAGGGCAGGACCTGCGGGAAACTCCGGTAGAGGAGCGTCGCGCTGCATTGAAAAAGCTGCTCGGCAAAAGCCGCAGCAAGCTTTTGCGCTTCTCGGATGCATTCATGTCCCGTCCCAAGGACATTGTCGAGAGCGCCAGCGCCATGGGCCTGGAAGGCGTGATTGGTAAACGGGCTGGCAGTCTTTACCTCAGCAAACGCAACCCGGACTGGATCAAGCTCAAGTGTCGCTTGCGCCAGGAGTTCGTCATCGTCGGCTTTACCCAGCCACAAGGTTCCCGCAGCGGCTTTGGTGCATTGCTGCTGGCAGTGAACGGGGACGATGAGGACTCGGGACTGGTGTATGCCGGTCGGGTCGGCACCGGCTTCTCCGAGCGGACGCTCAAACAAATCAGCGAACGCCTGAAAAAACTGGAGCGTGACTCGTCGCCGCTGGCCAAAAAACTCACCAGTGCTCAAGGGCGTGGCGTTCACTGGATTGAGCCTGAGCTGGTCTGCGAAGCGGAGTTCGCTGAATGGACGCGCGAAGGTATTGTTCGGCAGGCGGCTTTTATCGCACTGCGCAGTGACAAGCCTGCCAGTCAGGTCGTTCATGAGTATCCGCAGGCGGCAAAAAAACTCAAAAAGCCATCTCGATCCAAACCCGCAGAGGCTGAGAAACCCTCGGTTGTGAGCAAAGGCCGGGTAGTGATTGCCGATGTGAATATCAGCCACCCGGAGCGAGTGATCGATACCGAGAGCGGCGCTCAGAAAGCCGAGCTCGCGCATTACTACGCAGAGGTTTCCGACTGGATCCTGCCGTATCTGAAAAGTCGCCCGGTGTCCCTGTTGCGCTGCCCGGAAGGTGTCGCAGGCGAGCAGTTCTTTCAGAAACATTCTGAAAAGCTGGCGATTCCCAACATCAAGCAACTTGAGCCTGAACTGGACCCGGGACATGCACGTCTGATGGAAATCGATACCGTACAAGCCCTGGTGGGCGCTGCGCAAATGGGCACTATCGAATTGCACACCTGGGGCGCGACCAGTGATCGCATCGAGACACCTGACCACTTCGTGCTCGACCTTGACCCGGATGACGCGCTGCCATGGCGCAGCATGATCGAAGCCACGCAAATGACCCTGGCAGTGCTGGATGAGTTAGGCCTGCAGGCGTTCATCAAAACCAGTGGCGGCAAGGGCATGCACATTATCGTGCCATTACAGCGCCAGGCAGACTGGGAAACAGTGAAGGCCTTTGCAAAGGCCATCGCCGAATTCATTGCCCGGCAATTGCCGGAGCGCTTCACCGCGACCATGGGGCCGAAAAACAGGGTCGGAAAAATCTTCATCGATTACCTGCGCAACAGCCGGGGCGCCAGTACCGTGACCGCCTATTCGGCACGCGCCAGGCCTGGATTGCCGGTTTCGGTCCCCGTGGCCCGCGAGGAGCTGGAAGGCTTGAAGTCAGCGCAGCAATGGAACATCGGCAACCTGCAACAGCGCTTGCGCAAGCTCAAGGCCGATCCGTGGAAGGGCTATGCCAATCGTCAGCGGATTACCAAAAAAATGTGGAAGCAGTTGGGGGTTGAAGGGCGGTGAGCAGTTCGATTTGATCTGCGGGAGCCGGGCCCAGACCAAGCCCGGCTCCCACAGATTTCCGCAATTCTGTAGGACCGGCTTTAGCCGGGAGGGCGTCCGGATAGTCGCTAAATTTCCTTGGCAGAACACCACTCTCCCGGCTAAAGCCGGTCCTACGGGATTGTGGGCGACCATAGAATCTCCCACAGGGAAGGGCGCGCCTCTCGTTTGATCTACGCGATTCTGTTACCCACGCGTATTTGCCTGCTCCGCCGGAAAAAAATGGCCCTCCATGCCCATGTTTTTCAGCAATTCCCTGACTGTGGCTTCGATGTCGGACACGGTTGGGTGATCCTCGGTGTCCCCCATTTTTACCACCAGGCGACTGCTGTTCTGGTCGTGAGTGCCTTCGCTGAGCATATCGTGGGTGAACACCTGTTCGGCGCGCCATAAACACAGTTCGGTGGATCCACTCAGCCAGATTTCGTTGATTGTTCTAAGGTCAGTGGTAGCCAGCTGATCCGCAGTGATCATTTTGTCCATTGTCTTGTACCTGTCAGTGAGTCGATAAAGATCTGACGTGCCGCTGTCGCCCGTCGTTCAACCTTTCGAAACAGTTACTGCTGAACCGGTACTCGTCATTAGAGTCGATCACTCAACGGTGCCAGGACAGGCATCAGCAAAAAAGGGGAACTCCATGACGCACCCTGTTGTTTTTACACGAAGAAAAATACTGACTCTGGCCGCTGGTGCTTCGGCGGTGTTCACTTTCGATTCGGCTGCTGCGCAGTCCAGTCCACCGTCGTTATCGTCACCAACGTCGCCAACGTCGCCAACGTCGCCAACGTCGCCAACGTCGCCCTCGACCCTGGATACAGGAGCAAACACCATGCTGACCCGAGCCATCCCGTCGAGCAACGAACCGCTGCCCATGGTCGGGCTGGGTACTTACCGCGGTTTTGATGTCGCTACTTCAAGTCCGGCCTACAAGAGTTTGGCCGCTGTGCTCGATGCGCTGTTTGAAAAAGGCGGGACGCTGATCGACAGCTCACCCATGTATGGTCGTGCCGAGCAGACCACCGGTGAACTGCTGTCGATACACAAACCCCGTTCTCCTGCATTTCTGGCCACCAAGGTCTGGACCCGCGGTCGTCAGGAGGGGATTCAGCAGATGGAGGAGTCTTTCAAACTGCTGCAGACCGACCGTATTGACCTGATGCAGATTCACAACCTGCTGGACTGGAAAACCCACTTGCCGACGTTGCGTAAATGGAAGGAAGAAGGGCGCATCCGGTATGTCGGCATTACCCATTACACGTCGTCGGCGTATGACGATGTGGAAGCGGTGCTCAAGGCTGAGCAGATGGATTTTCTGCAGATCAATTACGCGCTGGATGATCGTGCGGTCGAGAAGCGAATCCTGCCGCTGTGCAGGGAGAAGGGCGTTGCGGTGATCTGCAACCGGCCGTTTGGCGGTGGTGGCTTGCTAGGCCGGTTAAAGGGCAAGCCTTTGCCCGGCTGGGCTGCGCAAGTGGGTGTGACCAGTTGGGCGCAGCTGGCTCTGAAATTCCTGCTGGCAAACCCGGCGGTTACCTGCGTCATCCCCGGCACGGGTAACCCGAAATACATGCTGGAAAATGCGGGCGCCGGTTTCGGCCCGATGCTGACCGGCGCGCAGCGTGAGCAATTGATTGATTTGGTGGGGTAGCGCAGTCGTTCAGCAAACGAATGACCGGTAGGAGCCAACTTGTTGGCGAGGCTTTATCTCTGTGTTCGCAGGTCTGGCGTCTCGCGAACAAGTTCGCTCCTACCGATATTTGGTGTGGCTCATGACGTCAGCGATTCACTAGCTTGGCTGGCAGCGCAATTACCAGAAAGCTGCTCAAAATCAGGCACCCGGCGAAGAACCACATGGCGCCAGCGCTGCTGCCGGTGATGTCGATGGCCATGCCCATCAGCGAGTTGCTGACCAGCCCGGCGATGTTCGCCAGTGAGCACGCCAGCGCAAAGCCTGTAGCGGCGGCGCGGCCTTTGAGGAAGGTAGCAGGCAAGCTGAAGAACACTGGCACCGCACCGATAATCGCTGCCGAAGCGATAGCAAACAGCGCCACCGTTGCCACCAGGTTGTGAGTGAAGAATGTGCTGCTTGCCATGGCCACCGAGCCGATCAGGAACGGCACGATGATGTGCCAGCGACGCTCGCGATGGCGGTCCGAACTGGCCCCGATCAGCAGCATGCCCAGCAATGCCGCGATACTTGGCAAAGCGGTCAGGACGCCAATGTGAAAAGTATCGACGACGCCCGCGTTGCGAATGAACGTCGGCATCCAGAAACCCATAGCGTAGGCGCTGAGCAGGATCGAGAAGTCGATACCACCGAGCATCCACACTTTCAGATTGAAGAAGCCATCGCGGAAACTGTGCTTGCTGTCTTTGGCTTCGGCCTCATCCAGACGCAGCTCGCTTTCCAGCAAGGTCTTTTCTTCGGCGTTCATCCACTTGGCTTCATTGTGGTTATTTGGCAATGCCCAGAACGTCAGGATGCCCAGCGCCACACTCGGGATTGCTTCAAGGATGAACAGCCACTGCCAGCCGCGCAGTCCAGCCGTCTGATCGAAGTGGCCCATGATCCAGCCGGACAAAGGGCCGCCGATCACACTCGACAACGGCAGGCCAATCATGAAAAGGGCAATGATGCGTCCGCGTCGATACGTGGGGAACCACGTGGTCAGGTAAAACAGCACACCAGGCAGAAAACCGGCTTCAGCGGCACCCAGCAGAAAACGCAGAATGTAGAACTGCATGGGCGTAGTGACCAGCATGGTGCAGGCCGAGAGCAGACCCCATGTGATCATGATCCGGGCGATCCAGATCTTCGCCCCGACTTTTTCCAGCACCAGGTTGCTGGGCACTTCGAAGAGGATATAGCCGACGAAGAACAGCCCGGCACCCAGGCCAAACGCGGTTTCGCTGAAGTGCAGTTGATCAAGCATCTGCAGCTTGGCGAAGCCAATGTTGATCCGGTCCAGATAGGCAGCCAGATAGCAGAAGCACAGGAACGGAATCAGCTTCCAGGTGATCTTGCGGTACATCGCTTTGATGGGGTCAGCGATGTCAGTCGCCGTGGTATTCACATTCGCAGAGGGCATGGTGGTCTCCTGGCGGAACCTATCGTTTTTGTTTAGCCGCATGTATCAGGCACTTCGGCAGCGCTGGCATGCGGCTTCCAAAGGCAGTGTCAGAAGACTGGAAAGCGCTCTTGCGAAACGTCTGCCCAGTGGGTTTGGCCAGTGTCGGCCTGACCAGCGCTCTATGGCCTGGTTCTTAACGGCAGTTGCGAGCTTCAAGCTATAAGCTGCAAGAGGCGGTGAGTTCAGCTTTTTTCTTGTAGCTTGGCGCTTGAAGCTTGCAGCTGCTTCATCGCCTCCACCTTGTTAACCACATCCCCATACTTGCTGTCGATATCGAACAGGTTCGCTTCATGCGGCGCAGGGTGGCGGTCGCCAACACATTCGCGGACCACGATGGTTCGGAAACCGTGTTGAACCGCATCCACTGCCGTCGCCCGAATGCAGCCGCTGGTCGAGCAACCGGCCAGCACCACGGTGTCGATCCCTTGTGCGTGCAGCATCGATGCCAGACTGGTGCCGAAAAACGAACTGGCGTACTGCTTGCTGATCACCACCTCGTCGGCATTGGGCAAAACCTCTTCACAGAACGCTGCCAGCGGGTTGCCTTCCACCATGTCTTTCATCACCGGGGCCTTCTTGACCCAGATGCCGCCGTCAGCAAAATGCCCGGCATGGTAGCGGATATTGGTGTGCACCACCGGTATCCCGTTCTGTCTGGCACAGGCCAGCAATTCGACGCTCTCGGCCACGGCACTGACCACTCCCGGTGCATACAACGGCGCGCCTGGTTGGGTGTAGCCCTGCATGAAGTCGATCATCAACAAGGCTGGCTTGTTGCCAAAGCCAATACGCTGACCCCAGACGCCCTGATAGTTGGCATCGGCAGATTGTTGCTCGCTCATATCGTGCACTCCGTTTTCGGTTCCGCTCAAGGCTGCAGATTCAGGCGATGGTTTCACCGAGGAAGTCACCGAAGGCTGCAAAGAACCCTTCCAGATCATCCCAGGGGATCATGTGCCCGGCGTTCGCCACGTGAGCGATGCGCATGTCCGGTTGCAGTTCAAGGATTTCCGCTTCGTCTTCGGCCAGTATCACACCGCCACGGCCTGCGACGATCAGCAGTGCAGGCACCGGCAGCTTTGGCAGGTCCTGATGAAAATCGACCTCATGAAAGTCATTGAAGGCGCGGACGATCGCCGGTTCGTAACAGGTGTGCAGCCATTCGGCGCGCAGTTGCAGTTGCTCATCGGTCCAGGTCGCGCAAAACGCACGCATGGCCTCTGCGTCCATTCCCAGTTGCGCCTGACGAATCGAGTCCACGTACCACGGCAGTTTTGACGGATATTCGCGACGGCCCGGGCCTGAGACGGGTGGGTCAATCAACACCAGCTTTTGCAGGCCTTTAGGTTGGCGCACAGCGCTGCGGGCGATAAAACGTGCGCCCATGGAATGACCGACCAAATGATAGGCATCAAGATTCATGGCAGCAGCAAACGCCGAGATGTCATCGGCGCAGGTGTCGACGCTGTAATCAAGTTCCGGGCCCGTGGAGGAGAGCCCACGCCCTCGGGCGTCCAGCACGTAAGTGTCGAAATGCTGACCCAGCCGTTCAGCAACGAAGCCCCAGGTGATCGCCGGGCTGGTGATGCCTGGTATCAGAATCAGCGCGGGCTTGTTGCTGTGCGCCTGGCCGCCGTAGCGCAAGTAATGTTGACGGATACCGTTGGCCTGGACGTTGCCGCCGTGGATAAAAGTACTCACGCTGGCACCGCCGATTTCAGTTCGTGGCCATACAGGTCGTAACCAAACACCCAGGCCGGATCTTCCTGAGTGCGCAGCCAGGTATTGGCGTTGGAGACGGCTTGAACACGTGAAGCACGGTCCTTGCGGGCGGTTTCGTAGAGGTCGAACGCGGTGCTGTAATCGCTCAGGCCGGTGGCTTGCAGGCAGCGTGTCAGCATCGCGGCGTCTTCAATGGCCATGCCTGCGCCCTGGGCCATGTGCGGTTTCATTGGGTGGCAGGCGTCGCCCAGCAGCACCATGCGCCCGCGACTCCAGATAGGCAGCGGATTGCGATTGAGCAGCGGCCATTTGGTGACTGTTTCGCTGGACTCGATCAACGCCTGCACGGTGGGGTGGTAACCGGCAAACGCTTCGTACATTTCCTCGCGGCTGCTGTCGATCCAGTTACCCTCGAACTCCCAGGCAGGATGCGGCACGCCGGTGACGTAGTAGTACTCATCGCGTTTGCCTGTGGTGTGGTAGACCATCATGTGCCGATCGGCACTCCACCACTTCACGCAGTTCTCGAAATCCAGGTTGTACTTGCTCAGCACGTGGTTGGGAATCAGCGCCCGGTGGGCTACCCAGCCGCTGTACAGCGGTGCTTCCTGACCGAGCAACTCTTCGCGAATTTTCGAGTTGATGCCGTCGGCACCGATCACGATATCCGCCTCGGCGGTGGTGCCGTCGGTGAAGCTCAGGCGCACACCATTGGCGGTTTCCTCCAGGGTGCTCAGGCATTTGCTGAAATGCACGCTGCCGGGCGCAATGCTCGACATCTGCAAGGCATGCAGGTCGCCGCGATGCACGGTGATGTAGGCCGCGCCGTATTCCTTGCGCGCGAATTCACCCAGCGGGATGCGTGACATGTAATCGCCGCTGGCACCGTCACGGCTGAACCAGAAGTCAGGGTGCGAGCCCATGTCGCTGAGCTGTTGTTCGATGCCCATGCGGCGAAAGATTTTCATGATGTTCGGGCCCATATGGATCCCGGCACCGATGCGCGAGAACTCGGGCGCCTGCTCGTAGATGTCGACTTTGAAGCCCGCTTGCTGCAACAGCGTGGCGGCTGCCGCCCCACCCAGGCCTGCACCGACGATGGCTATCTTTTGCGTATCTGGCATGGGCTGTTTCCTTCGTAGCAGAGTCTTTGGCGGTCGGGGTTGTTGTTCGTCCCGATGTGTTTTTAAAGTGTATACGCTCTTTTTTTCTCATTGGAATAGCTTTGTCGAAAAAAATAATTCGAGGGTTATTTATCGATGTCACCCAATGTAACCCTTGTTCTATTGGTTTGTGTGAGTGGGTAACAATATGGCGTGGCTATTGCAGACCGCTTCTGATTGATGTCTTATCGTAAATATAGGGTGTACACACTATAAAAACGCACTGACTTGTAGCGCTGCGCCTTTCTTTGGTGCGTGAAGGCGGCGAAAGCAGATACGAAACATCACAGCGTCGAGGCACGACGAAGGAGAAATGAAATGGCGGTAAGCGATTGCGAATTGACCCAGATGTTCGAGCACGTGCTGGCCTTGTCGAAGGTCGATGCGACCCAGAGCGTGGCGGTGCTCAAGAGCCATTATTCAAACCCCAGAACCGTGCGCGCTGCGATGGAGGCTGCTCAGCGTCTGGGCGCGAAGGTGTACGCCGTTGAACTGCCGTCGTTCAACCACCCCAAGGCCATGGGCAACGACATGACCGCTTACTGCGGAGACACCGCGCTGACCGGCAACCTCGCAGCGCAACGGGCGCTTGAGGCGGCGGATCTGGTGATCGACACCATGATGTTGCTGCACTCACCGGAACAGGAGCAGATCCTCAAGACCGGCACCCGGATTTTGCTCGCGGTAGAACCCCCGGAAGTATTGGCGCGCATGCTGCCGACCCTGGCCGACAAGGAGCGGGTCATGGCCGCTGAGCAGGTGCTCAAGGAGGCCCGCTCCATTCATGTTAAGTCCAAGGCAGGCAGCGACTTCCGGGCGCAGCTTGGGCAATATCCGTCCGTCACCGAGTATGGGTTTGCCGATGAGCCGGGGCGTTGGGATCACTGGCCCAGCGGCTTTCTGTTCTCATGGCCGAATGAAGAAACCGCCGAAGGCGTACTGGTTATTGACGTCGGCGACATTCTGCTGCCGTTCAAGAATTACTCCCGGGAACAGATCATTCTGGAAATCGACAAGGGGTTTATTACCGAGATCAAGGGTGGTTTCGAGGCCGAATACTTGCGCGATTACATGAAGTATTTCAATGATCCCGAGGTGTACGGCATCTCCCACATTGGCTGGGGCCTGCAGCCCCGTGCGCAGTGGACCGCCATGGGCCTGCACGATAAGAACGACGGCATGTGCATGGATGCCCGGGCGTTCTACGGCAACTTCCTGTTTTCCACCGGCCCCAATACCGAAGTTGGCGGCACCCGCAAGACGCCGTGCCACATGGACATCCCGCTACGCCGTTGCGATATTTATCTGGATGACAAGGCCGTGGTGTTGGGCGGGGAAGTGGTTGCGCCAGAGGCTTCTTTGGCGCGGTAAGTTCATGAGAAGCAGTTCCTCCTGTGGGAGCTGGGCTTGCCCGCGATAAGGACACTGAGGTTTGTCATGAGACCGTGTGGCCCTCATCGCGGGCAAGCCTCGCTCCCACATGCGCCTGCACTCTCTAAGATTTTCTAATTCCGCGCCCACAGGTTAACGTAAGCCTCTTTCCTCCTGCCCCGAGCCACGCCGTGCCCGATCCAACACCAGACACCCAGAACAATTACACCTTCTCCGAACAGGTCGGCCATTTGCTGCGCAAGGCCTATCAGCGGCATATGGCTATTTTTCAGCAGAACGTCGGCGACTCGCAGCTGACCGCTGTGCAGTTTGTCACCCTGTGCGCCGTGCGTGATCGCGGTCCCAGTTCCCTGACTGAACTGGTCAAGGCGACGGCGGTGGATCAGGCCACGATTCGCGGGATCGTCGAGCGCCTGAAAGCGCGTGATCTGATTACCCTGCAGCCCGATCCCGAGGACCGTCGCAAAGTCATCGTTGGCCTGTCCGACAGCGGCCGGCAACTGGTCCAGGAAACCGTGCCTCACGCCGCGCAAATCACCGAGCTGACCATGAGCAACCTCAACCCAGCCGAGCGTGTGGCGGTGTTGTTTTTGCTGCGCAAGATGATTGGGGATGGGGAGGAATAACCGTCTATTGAATTGAAACGGGATCCCTGTGGGACCGAATTTATTCGGGAAGACGGTATTTCAAGCGATGCATAGGCTGTGGATGTACTGGTCTCATTCGCGAATGAATTCGCTCCCACAGGAATTGTGTTTGCAGGCCAGAATAGAATCCACGCAGAGGAACTCACTCCGGCTTTTATCTTCGATTAATGCCACTGGCACGCTTCCTGCTCTCATTTCATGAAGTAAACACTTCATCAAATACCTTGAGTGGTCTCGGGGTAACGGAGCAGGCATGAGTGAGCAAGCGCTGGCGCTGGAAAAGACCATGACGCTCAAGGTCAATGGGCAGACCGCTGAGGTCACGGCCATGGCCGATACGCCGTTGTTACTGGTGTTACGCAATGACCTGCACCTCAACGGCCCCAAATATGGCTGCGGCCTGGGCGAGTGCGGTGCTTGTACGGTGATCATCGATGGCCTCGCAGCGCGCTCGTGCGTATTTCCGGTGAGTGGCGCTCAAGGTCGGGAGATCACCACGCTGGAAGGCATCGGCAGTCGCGAGTGTCCGCATCCGGTGCAACAGGCGTTCATCGATGAGCAGGCCGCGCAATGCGGCTATTGCATGAACGGCATGATCATGACCGCCAAAGCCCTGCTTGATCGCATCCCTAATCCCTGCGAAGCGCAGATTCGTAACGAGCTGTCGGCCAACCTCTGCCGTTGCGGCACCCACATTGAAATCCTCCGTGCGGTGCTGCGTGCCGCCCGCCAGAAGTCTGAACGGACGTTGCCATGACCCAGACCTTGCTGACTCGCGATCAACTCATGAGCAAGACCGGCGTTCTGCTGATCATCGATAACATCCAGCCGCCGTCCGGTCCTGTCGCCAAAGGTGGCGTGCCAGTCGTCAAGCCCATGGAGCTGGCGCTGTTCATCGCCGTCACTGATGAAAGTCAGGTCTACGCGTTCAACGGGCATGTAGATTTGGGCACCGGGATTCGCACCTCGCTGGCACAGATCGTTGCCGAGGAGCTGGACGTCGAACCGGGTCAGGTCAGCATGATCCTCGGCGACACCGCCAGCGCGCCCAATCAGGGGGCGACCATTGCCAGCGCTACGTTGCAGATATCCGCGATTCCACTGCGCAACGCCGCTGCCGAAGCCCGGCGTTATCTGCTACAGCGCGCCGCTGAGCGCATGGAGGTGGCGCTTGAGACGCTGGTCATCAATGCGGGAGTCATCATCGCGGCTGATGGCCGCCAGCTGAGCTTTGCCGAGCTGGTGGCGGGTGAGCATGTCGAACTGAGCATCACCGGTACTGCGCCGCTCAAGCCGGTCGAGGACTACCGAATCGTCGGCAAAGACGCCGCCCGGGTGGACATTCCTGCTAAAGCCACTGGCGAACTGACCTACGTGCATGACATGCGATTGCCTGACATGCTCCACGGCCGGGTCGTGCGTCCGCCTTACGCCGGGCTCGACAGCGGCGACTTCGTCGGCAACAGCCTGCTGGAAGTCGATGAGTCTTCCATTGCGCACATTCCGGGCATTGTTCGCGTGGTAGTGATCCGCGATTTCGTCGGCGTCGTGGCCATGCGCGAAGAGCAAGCAGCCAAGGCCGCGCAAGCACTGAAAGTCACCTGGAAAGCCTGGCACCACAAGCTGCCGGACATGAGCGACGTTGCCCAGGCGATTCGTGATAACCCCAGCGTGCAGCGCGTGGTGCTGGACAAGGGCGACATTGAAACTGCTCTCGATCAGGCCAGTCAGCGTATGCCGCGCACTTACCTGTGGCCTTATCAGATTCATGGCTCCATTGGCCCGTCCTGTGGTCTGGCGGATTATCACGAAGAGGGTATTCGGGTCTGGTCCGGTACCCAGAACCCGCATTTGCTGCGCGCTGATCTGGCCTGGCTGCTGGAGTGTCCGGAAGAACGTATCGAAATCATCCGCATGGAAGCAGCCGGTTGCTACGGGCGTAACTGCGCCGATGATGTCTGCGCCGATGCGGTGTTGCTTTCTCGGGCGGTGGGCTTGCCAGTGCGGGTGCAACTGACCCGCGAGCAGGAGCATGTCTGGGAGCCCAAAGGTACTGCGCAGCTGATGGAAGTCGATGGCGGCGTCAACGCTGATGGCAGCGTCGCCGGTTACGACTTTGCCAGCAGTTACCCGTCCAACGGTGCGCCCACACTCGCGCTACTGCTCACGGGGCGGGTTGAACCGGTGGCAGCGATGTTCGAAATGGGCGACCGCACGTCGATCCCTCCGTATGATTTCGAGCACATGCGCGTCACCATTAATGACATGTCGCCCATCGTCCGGGCGTCATGGATGCGCGGCGTGTCGGCGCTGCCCAATACCTTCGCTCATGAGTCCTATATCGACGAGTTGGCGTTCGCTGCCGGGGTCGATCCGGTGGAATATCGCCTGCGTTACCTGCATGACGAACGCGCCGCCGAACTGGTCCGGGCCACGGCTGCGCGCGCCGAATGGACGCCGCGTACCGAGCCCATGCAGACCCCGGAGCAGGACAACGTGCTGCGCGGCCGTGGCTTCGCTTATGCGCGTTACATTCACAGCAAGTTCCCCGGCTTTGGCGCGGCATGGGCCGCCTGGGTCGCGGATGTGGCGGTGGACAAGCTGACCGGCGATGTTTCGGTAACCCGCGTGGTCATCGGCCATGACGCGGGCATGATGATCAACCCGGCAGGCGTCCAGCACCAGATTCACGGCAACGTGATTCAGTCCACCAGCCGGGTGCTCAAGGAGCAGGTGACCTTCGAAGAGTCCACCGTGAGCAGCAAGGAGTGGGGCGGCTATCCGATCCTGACGTTCCCGCAGGTGCCGAAAGTCGATGTGCTGATGATGCCGCGCCAGAGCGAGCCTCCGCTGGGTGCCGGGGAGTCGGCTGCTGTACCCAGTGCGGCGGCGATTGCCAATGCGATCTACGACGCCACCGGGATTCGCTTTCGTGAGTTGCCGATCACCGCCGAGCGGGTCCTGGCAGCGCTCAAGGGCGCGGGGGAGGAGGCCAACAGCAATCCGCCGCAATCGCCAAAAGCCAAACGCTCGAAATGGTTATTCGGTTCATTGTTCGCGGCGTTCGGCGCGATTCTCGGTGTCGCGGCAACTGCTTTGCCCTGGCGCGCGGAAATCGCCCCGATCACGCCGCCTGCAGCAGGCACCTGGTCAGCGGCAACCCTGGAGCGTGGGCGTTTGCTTGCAGCCGTGGGCGACTGCGCCGTTTGTCACACCGCACCGGGTGGCGCGACCAATGCCGGTGGTCTGGCGATGGATACGCCGTTCGGCACGCTGTACAGCAGCAACATCACTCCAGACCCGAAGACCGGCATTGGCAACTGGTCGTATCCGGCGTTCGAGCGCGCCATGCGCGAGGGCATCAGTCGTGATGGCAAGCATCTGTATCCAGCATTTCCCTACACCGCTTTTCGTAATATCAACGACGCCGACATGCAGGCGCTGTATGCCTACCTGATGGCTCAGGAGCCGGTCAGCCAACCGGCCAGGGCCAACGACATGCAGTTCCCGTTCAACCTGCGCCCGTTGATGGCGGGCTGGAATGCATTGTTCTTGCGCAAGGGCGAAATCCAGGTGCAACCGCAGCAAAGCGCGCAATGGAATCGCGGCGCGTATCTGGTCAACGGCCTGGGACATTGCGCGGCCTGTCATTCGCCGCGCAATGCGTTAGGGGCAGAGAAGGGCGGGGCTTCGTTCCTGGCGGGCGGCATGGTCGATGGCTGGGAAGCACCAGCGCTGAATGGCCTGTCGAAAGCGCCGACGCCATGGACTGAAGAACAGTTGTTCAATTATTTGAGCAGTGGCTATTCCGATGCTCACGGGGTGGCTACAGGACCAATGGGGCCGGTGGTCAGCGAGCTGTCGAAACTGCCCAAGGCTGACATCCGCGCCATGGCGGTGTATCTCACGTCGCTGGACGGTGTGGCGCAAGCGGCTCCTACTCCGGAAGCGGTTGCGCAGCCGAGCGTTTCGCAACTGGCGTTAGGCAATGGCAGACGGATCTTCGAGGGCTCTTGTCAGGGGTGTCATGCGGACGGAAGCGGCCCGAAACTGTTCGGCGTCAGCCCTTCACTGGGCAGCAACACCAACGTGCACAGTGCGCTGCCGGATAACCTGATCAAGGTCATCCTGCAAGGCATCCCCACGCCAGCGACGCCGGATCTGGGTTATATGCCGGGGTTCAAGGACAGCTTGTCCGACACACAGATCAGCGACCTGGCCGCTTATCTACGCAACCGTTTTGCGCCGAACGAAGCGCAGTGGCAGGGCCTGCCGGAGAAAGTCGCGCACTTGAGGGCGAATCCGGGGACGCATTGAGTTTTTTGCGCAAGCACTCATTCCTGTGGGAGCGAGGCTTGCCCGCGAAGAACGATGACGCGGTATGCCTGTTGTCACTCGGCGCTTCGTTCGCGGGCAAGCCTCGCTCCAGCAGGTCGTTAAGCTTGCACGCCACGCACTACCAGATCACTGATGAACCGCAGCGAAAGACCTGCCGGACAACGTAGGCACTTTTACGGGCGAATCCAGGTTTTCAGATCAAACGCGAAGTTCTTTCCTGTGGGAGCGAGGCTTGCCCGCGAAGAACGATGACGCGGTATGCCTGTTGTCACTCGGCGCTTCGTTCGCGGGCAAGCCTCGCTCCAACAGGTCGTTAAGCTTGCACGCCACGCACTACCAGATCACTGATGAAACGCAGCCAGTCAGCTTGCTCACTCGGCTGCGCCAGGTCATGACCGAGGAATGAGGTCAGGGTGTGCTGGTTGGAGTTATAGAAATAACAAAGCGAGGCGATCATCAGGTACACATGCTTGATGTCCAGATCCTGGCGAAACACGCCTTGCTGCTGACCCGCTTCGATGATCGGCCGCAGTACATCGACCGCTTCACCGGACAGCCTGCGTAACTCGCTGGACTGTTTGGCGTGCTTGCCCTTGTGCAGGTTTTCAATGCTCAGGATGGCGACGAATTCCGGGTGCTCGACGTAGTAACCCCAGACAAACGCCACCAGTTCGCGCAAGGTCTGCTCGGGTGTAGACGGATCCAGTTTCAGCAGGCTTTCAGCATGGTTGAACTGCTCGTAGGTGTGTTCCAGCACCCGCACGAAGAGCTTTTCCTTGCTGCCGAAGTAGTAATAAAGCATCCGGTCATTGGACTCGGCCTCACTGGAAATCTGCTCGATCCTCCCACCGGAATAACCATCACGCGTGAACACCTTGATCGCCGCCTTGAGGATGCGGGCGCGAGTCTGGTCGGCCTGTTGCGCCCTGACGCCGGTTTTCTTGTTCACGCGCTGGTCCCTTGTCCGTCAGAGGATGCGATAGAGCAAACGCTCGGCACGAACCCTGCTCACCCGCCGCAGAAAGGTGCGCACGGCATCCGGATAATCGTTAAGGGTATCCAGCTCATCGTACTTGCCGACGCGCTGGGTATTACGCATCAAATGCTCGACTTCAGCTTCCCGCGGGGCGATCCACTGACCTTTGGGATCGTCGATCAGCAGACCGTTTTCCAGGTCCAGATTGAACGCACGCGGGTTTAAGTTATTGCCGGTCAGCAAGGTATAACGATCATCGATCCACATGCCTTTGAGGTGGAACGTGTTGTCGCCATCCTTCCACAGATGCAGATTCAGCTTGTGACGAGCGATAGCGTTCTGGTGCTTCTGGGCAAACCGTCGCAGGCTGATCTCGTAGAGATAGGGCAGGGCGGAAATGACCTTGAACGGCTCGTCGGCGGGGATGAAAAAGTCGTTGGCAGTCTTGTCGCCGATAATGATGTCCACCGTCACGCCACGCTTGAGGGCACGATTGATTTCGCGCTTGATGGACAGCGGCACGTTGAAATAAGGCGTGCAAATAGTCAGACGGGTTTTGGCAGCGGCAATCAACTCGACAATCGTGCGGTTCAGCGCATTGCGCGGACCAACACCCAGCAGCGGAATCACTCGCAACTCGCCGTTCTCACGCTCGCCCTGATGGGTGTCGTAAGTGGCGCGTTTGAGGTGATTACGGAAGGTGCGAATCTCACTGCGCAAGCTGCGGGAAGTCGGCGGCGACGGCAGGTCCAGACGATGCACCGCGTGTGACGGCAGAATCTCGCGCTGCACCATGTCGTGGAACGAGTCCGCCAGCTCTTTGCAGCTCAGAACGTGATAACGATCCAGACGATACTTGTCGAGCTTGTGCAGGTAGACATTGTTGATGCTGGCGCCGCTGTAGATCACGCAGTCATCGATCACGCTGCCTTTCAAATGCAGGACGCCGAACAGCTCGCGGGTCTGCACCGGAACGCCATACACCGGCACTTCCTGGTCGTACTCCAGATGTTGCGCCTGATACCAGGCCGCGTTACCCAACTGCCGTCCGGCACCGATCAAGCCGCGCTGGGCCCTGAACCAGTCCACCAGCACCACCACGTCCAGTTCCGGCCTCGCAGCTTTGGCGGCATACAGCGCATCGAGGATTTCCTGACCGGCCTCATCCTGCTGCAAATACAAGGCGATCACGTAGATCCGCCGGGTCGCCGTAGCGATCTTTTCCAGCAGGCAACGACGGTAATCGGCAGCAGAAGGCAGAATCGTGATTGCATCGCCAGGCAGGGTAAACCCGCGTAACGCGGCAAGGGTAGAACGACGGAAGTTGGACCGCATAAGCCTCTCGTGGGGTTAAACCAACAGCCCACGAGCTTACACCGTAGAAGCCGCTTTAGCCGCGAAAGATGTTTCGGCGCTTGACTGAATCCGTTGGTTTTTGAGGCAAAACCCTTCGATTGACATTTTTTTCACAAATAGTCACGAGAGTGATAAACATTCGCAGTCACAACTGGTAGCATTTCGCATCCATACGATGGCGGCCACTTCCAGGTAGGACCCGGATGCCATCCATACCCAAGCCCTCAGGACACATCATGCGCACTTTCGCCCCTCAGCAGGTTCCCTACCGCTTAACCTTGCTTGCTCTCTGCTGTTCGCTCAGCTTCCCTTTACTGGCTGCCGAAGCCACGACGACGCAGTCAGGCACGGTCGTACTGGGGGAAACGGATATCAATGCGCAAAAAACCGACGAACACGCACTGCCTCCTGTTTACGCGGGTGGGCAGGTAGCCCGGGGCGGTCAGCTGGGTGTGCTGGGCAATGCGGACATCATGGACGTGCCTTTCACCATGAGCAGCTACACCGAGCAGTTGATTGAGGATCAGCAGGCTGAGGATATTGGTGATGTGCTGGCTAATGATTCGTCGGTACGGCAGTCGTTTGGTTATGGCAACTCATCGCAGGTGTTCAGCATTCGGGGCTTGCCACTGACGGGGGAAGATATCTCGTATAACGGTTTATACGGCGTGCTGCCGCGTCAGGTGATTGCTACCGACGCGCTGGAGCGGGTGGAGGTTTTCAAAGGTCCCAATGCGTTCATTAACGGGGTGACACCGACCGGTTCCGGTATCGGCGGCGGAGTAAACCTGCAGCCCAAGCGTGCCCAGGACACCCCAACGCGTCGCTTTACAACGGACATCAGCACGGATGGTCGGATTGGCGAGCATCTGGATCTTGGTCAGCGCTTTGGCGAGGACAATCGCTTTGGTGCGCGGCTCAACCTTTCTCAGCGTGAAGGTGAAACCGGTATAGAAGATGAAAAACACCGGAGCAAATTGTTCGCTCTGGGCCTGGATTATCGGGGCGAAGACTTGCGGCTTTCCGGCGACATTGCCTATCAGAAACAACGTATTAATCAAGGTCGGAACACGATTAACGTAACGCTCCCCAACCCAACACTCGGCGTTGTTGGAGTTACGCATATACCTGATGCGCCAGACGCCGACAGCAACTACTCGCCCGATTACTATTCGACAGAGACCGAAGACACCTTCGGCATGATGCGCGGTGAGTATGACCTGAACGAAAGCTGGACCGTATATGCAGCAGCAGGTGCCAAGCACACCCGTGAAGTAGGTACCTACGGCACTCCGACGCTGAGTGATAACCTGGGTAACTTCACTGTTGGCAGCTCATTCATCCCTCATGATGAAGACAACGTGTCGACCATGGCCGGAATCAACGGCAAGCTGCAAACCGGTCCGGTAAGTCACAAGCTCAACCTCGGTATTGCAGGGATCTGGACACAACAACGCAACGCCTATGACTTTAACGTTGGCGGTGCCTATACCAGCAATATCTACAATCCGGTGTCTGCGCCCATGCCTCCGTTGGGGGGCATGACGGGTGGCGATGTGAATGATCCAGGCGTAACGGGTAAAACCCGCAACCGCAGCATCGCGATTTCCGACACGCTGGGTTTCATGGACGACCGTCTGTTGCTGACTTACGGTGTGCGGCGTCAGTCGTTATTGGTTCAAGGCTACAGTTACAAGGGCAGTACGTTTGGAGGAGTGGATAACTCTGCAGCTTCCGGCGCAGATGGTTCGCGTAACGCTTATTACAACGAATCCATCACCACCCCGGTTTACGGAATTGTGTTCAAACCGTGGGAGCACGTAGCGCTCTACGCCAACCGCATCGAAGGGCTGGCTGAAGGTGATACTGCCCCGGGTACAGCAACAAACCGCGGCGACGTCTTCGCTCCAGCACGCTCCAAGCAGCTGGAAGCCGGTGTCAAAGTCGACATGGGTACCTACGGTGCGAGCCTTGGCGTATACCGAATCGAAAAAGTCGCCGACGGTTATCTTCAAGGAAACACGTTTGTCGTCGACGGCAAACAGATCAATCGTGGTGTCGAGACCAATATCTTCGGTGAACCCGTTGCCGGTCTGCGCCTGATTGCGGGTTTGACGCTGATGGACACCGAACTGAAAAATACCGAGAACGGTACCAACGACGGCAATAACGCAGTGGGCGTTCCGACGTTCCAGTTCAATGCCAGCGCTGACTGGGATATCCCGGGCATTGAAGGTGCGGCCGTGAATGCCCGTATGTTGCGTACCGGTGGTCAGTATGTCGATGCGACCAACAACCTGACGATTCCGACCTGGAACCGTTTTGATCTGGGGGCACGTTACAAATTCAACGTGTCAGAGAAGGACATTACTCTGCGCGCCAACGTTGAAAACGTCGCTAACAAGGATTACTGGGCTTCTTCCTATGGTGGCTATCTGGCGCAAGGCGAGCCACGCACCATCAAGTTCTCGGGTACTGTCGATTTCTAAAACGCTGCCTGATAAACGCAGCATAGCCCGGCAACCTCTGTGGGAGCCGAGCTTGCTCGCGATGCAGACGCTGCGTTTTTTCAGTTGAACCCGGTCGCCTTCATCGCGAGCAAGCTCTGCTCCTGGGAGATTTAAACATCTGAAGGAGGCCGCGGGTTGGTTTAATATT
>NZ_JAGTPI010000034.1:0-62476 GCF_021147825.1 Pseudomonas quasicaspiana | reverse complement strand
GCGATGGCGGAGTGTCAGACAAACCGCCATCGCTGGCCTCGTAACCTCGGTGAGCTCCTACAAGACCGGGGTCAACTCAGAGCATAGCCGCCAAGTTAGCCCCGAGGTCACATCAGGAGGAAAGGTAAGAAGACCTTGTCAGCCCCAACCGCAACGCATCCAGGAAGTACGTGCGTTCACGCGGGGTGATTTTGGCGCTGGCGACTTTGTCCCGGTAATGGGTCATCAGTTCTTCCGGCGACAAGTGCACGTAGCGCAGCATGTCTTCGATGGTGTCGTGAGTCTCGATGCCAGCGGAATAAACGCTGCCGTCCGGGTTCTGATAGATGTTCACGGAGTCGGTATCACCGAACAGGTTGTGCATGTCGCCCAGGATTTCCTGATACGCGCCGACCAGGAACACGCCCAGCAAATAGTCCTCGCCTTCGTTCAGGCCATGCACCGGCAGGCTGGTTTCGATGCTCTGCTCATCCACGTACTGATTGATTTTGCCGTCAGAGTCGCAGGTCAGGTCTTGCAGCACAGCACGACGCAGTGGCTCTTCGTTCAGACGGTGCAGCGGAATAATCGGCAGCACCTGATCAATGGCCCAGGTATCCGGCAGACTCTGGAATACCGAGAAGTTACAGATGTACTTGTCGGCCAGCTTGTCGTTGAGTTCGTCCAGCACCTGACGATGAGAACGCTGACGCGCTTTCAGCGAGTTGTGCAGGCGACGGCAAACGGCGAAGTAGCACTGCTCACCCAAGGCTTTTTGCGGCAGGGAGATCTTGCCATCGGCGTACTGGGTCGCGATGTCACTCATGTAGTGAGTGGCGCGCCAGTAGGTTTCGGTGACCATTTCGATATCGGTCGGGCCGAGCAGATCGACCAGCCATTGCAGGGTTTCCGGCAGGCTTTCCTTGTCTTCGATCACCGGGACTTCGTCGTTGTGCTTCTCGACGTCGGTGACCTGAATGACCAGCATTGCATGGTGAGCGGTCAGCGAGCGGCCGCTTTCGGAGAAAATGTGCGGGTGCGGCAAGCCCTGCGCATCGCAGAACTCTTTGAGCATGCCCACGACGACACCGGCGTAATCGTCCATGTCGTAGTTGATGGAGCTGGCGTTGCGCGAGTGAGTGCCGTCGTAATCGACACCCAGGCCGCCGCCCACGTCGATGTGATCAACCGGCAGGCCGAGGTTGCGCAGTTCGCCATAGTAGCGAATCGCTTCCTTGAAACCGTGCTGATAGTCAGCAAGGTTGGCGATCTGCGAACCCATATGGAAGTGCAGCAACCGGATGCCCTGATCCAGACCCGCTTTGCGGAAGCGATCAACGACCGACAGCAACTGTGCAGCGGACAGACCGAACTTGGATTTTTCACCACCGGTATCGGCCCATTTGCTGGAAGCCAGGGACGACAGACGAACACGCAAGCCCACCTGCGGCGCGACTTTGAGCTCGGCGGCTTCCTCGATCACCAGTTCAACTTCGGATTCTTTCTCAATCACGATGAACACGTTGTGGCCGAGCTTCTGGCCCATCAGCGCCAGACGGATGAACTCACGGTCTTTGTAACCGTTGCACACGATGGTGCCGCCTTTCGGGGCCAATGCCAGCACCGCCATCAACTCCGGCTTTGAACCGGCTTCCAGACCGATGGACACGTTCTGGGTGGCGATGATGTTTTCAACCACCGCCTCCTGCTGGTTCACCTTGATCGGGTACAGCGCGGTGTACTGGCTCTGGTACTCAAGACGCGCAATGTTGGCGTCGAAGGCACCGGTCAGCTGACGCACGCGGTCTTGCAGAATATCGGGAAAACGCACCAGCAACGGCAGGCTCAGCCCGCTCTTGCGCAAGTGGTCGACCTGCTCGTAAAGATCGATAGGCGAACTGCCCGGCCCGTTCGGACGAACTTCTACACGACCCGCTTCATTGATCGCGAAATAACCAGCGCCCCAATGGCGGATCCCGTAGACGCTGCGGCTGTCCGCAACGGTCCATTGGCTGCCATCGTCTTTACGTGTGCGTCGTACGGACATCGAAGTCCCCTATAAAAAAGTCAGGTAGCGCCAGCCATAGACAGGCTGGGCGCAGTGTAAAGAGTGCAAGTGACGGTTTGGTGCCAGGCACTGATGGAGAATAGACCCGCGATGCAAGCCAGAGTTTGCATGCGGTCCGCCGTGCCATCAGCCGCCGGATTTCTTCGCCTTGAAGCCCTGCTTGATCAGCTCGGCCAACAGCAGTTCGACGTGATCGCCCTGAATCTCGATCACCCCGTCCTTGAGCGCTCCGCCGGTGCCGCATCGTTGCTTGAGGGTTTTGGCCAGATCCTTGAGGCCGTCTTCAGGCAATGGCACGCCGGTGATAGTCGTCACCGTTTTACCGCCACGGCCTTTGCTTTCGCGGCGCACACGGGCGATACCATCCCCTTCGGGAATAAGCGTCTGTTTGCAGATGCAGGCATCAACGGGCTGACGACAGTCGGGACAATGCCGTCCCGCGTCGGTGGAAAATACCAGGCCACCCAGGGCGGCGAAGGATGAGGCTTTTTTAGCCACCGCAAATCCTCTTGTTGAGGACTGAAGATTGGTCGACATCCATAAAGGGTCGACCGCGAAGCCCCACTCAGGCAGGGGCAGCGCAGCTGGACGGAAAACCCCGGCCAGCTTGAAAAGGTCGCGCAGTGTAACGGCAAAAAGCCCCGTTGCTAAGGGCCAATGTGCGCCAATTTACTCAACATTTGCGACGTTGGGGCTCCCGACTTACAGGCTGTAGGAGCGCGCTTGCCCGCGATTCAGGCACCTCGGTGGGTCCGGCATACCGCGTCATCGTTCATCGCGGGCAAGCGCGCTCCTACAGGATAGGGTGCGACCTACTACTAAAGCCCGACCAGATACCGCTTCAACGCCGCCACCGAGTCCGGGCAATACGGCTTTTGTTCGGCTTCGCGCAGGGCTTCATCCACAGGAATGAAATGCGCCTCCAGCACCTCTTCGGGCTGCAACGTCAAAGGCCCGTCCCAGACCGCCGAGAACACCGCGCACCAGAGCCGGTTGCCCGGTTGGTCGAAGAAAAAATGCTCATGTTCGGTAAGAGGCACGCCACTGACGCCCAATTCCTCAGCCAGCTCCCGTGCAGCTGACTCGGCGTAGCTCTCGTCTGCTTGCACCATACCGCCTGCCGCCACATCCCAGTAGCCGGGATAAATGGCTTTGCTCAGGGTACGGCGATGCACACACAACTCGCCTGCGGAATTGAACAGCAGAATATAAGTGCCACGCCCGATCAGACCGGCTTCACGCAATTGCGAGCGGACCATGCCCCCGAGTGGCTGATCCAGCTCGTCAACCCAGGCGATCAGTTCAGCGTCCGAGGCGGCGCGGTGCGCAGCCTCGGTGGATGAGAACGACATCGATCAGCCCTGGGACAGCAGTTGACGAAGGTCGATCACAGCGGCGTTAGCGCGGGAAATATAGTTAGCCATGACCAGCGAGTGGTTAGACAACACACCGAACGCGCTCCCGTTGAGCACCATCGGACTCCACAGCGGTTCTTGGGAAGCTTCCAGCTCACGAATGATCTGACGCACGCTGACGGTGGCGTTTTTCTTGGCCAGTACGTCGGCAAAATCAACTTCGATGGCGCGCAGCAAGTGCGACAGCGCCCAAGCCTGACCGCGTGCTTCGTAGAACACGTCGTCGATTTTCAGCCATGGCGTCTCAACGATTTCTTCGTCAACCTGCGGTACTTCGCCCGGCTTAACGGCAACCATTGCTTCGGTTTTCAAGGTGCTGTTGAGTTTCACACGGCCAACGCTGGCCGAAAGACGCTGCGACAGCGAACCCAGACGGGTGTTGACGTCGCCCAGCCAGTTGCTGAGGTTGTCAGCGCGCGCATAAAACAGCGCAGTTTTTGAATTAGGGTCGGACAGACGCGCTTCGTAACGATTCAGTGCCGCAATACCTTCGCGGTACTGAGACTCACTGGAAGGCAGAATCCAACTGTTGTTGCTGAAGTTGAACAGCGGCTCAGCGCGGGCCAGATCACCGTCTTCAGCCGATTGCGACTGCGAACGGGAAAAATCCTTACGCATGGCACGGCTCAAGTCTCGCACCTGGAACATCACGCCGTATTCCCAGCTAGGAATATTGTCCAGCCACAGACCAGGCGGGAAGCGGTCGTTGGACAGGTAACCGCCACGCTTTTCAAGCAGAGTGTTTACAACGGTCTTAAGGGTTTCGACAGTGGTGTAGCCAATCACCATCTGCTTGCCTTCACGCTCGGCCGCAGCCTGAGCATTTTGCTGGACGGGGAACAACGCCGGTTCACTGCTCCAGTACCAGCCGATCAGCAAGGTGACCACCAGGTAAATCGCAACCACGGCACCCAGCGCACGGCTGTAAAACAGCCCACCCAGGTACCCGCGGCGCTTGACCGAAGCCGGTTCATCGACGCGCTCTTTCGCGCTGCCTGCGCGGTTCTTCCAATCCAGCATGGCTATGTCCTTTCAATCACGGGGTTCAGTGCTCTGACCGCAACCTTACAGCAAGGTGCCTTTTGCAGGTATGTCAGGGTGGGAGGTTTTGTTGAGGATGGTCACCCAGCAAATGCAAAATCTGTAGGAGCTGCCGAAGGCTGCGAACGCAATCCTCCTGAAACACCGCCATCGCAGCCTTCGGCAGCTCCTACAGGGGTTGGTGTTGTTGCCTATGAAACAACCACAACAAAAGCAGAAATGTCCTACAGCATCGGCCATTGACCCAAAACGGCTGCTCTTTGATCATTCCGGCCCTGAGCCTAAGAACTCACAATCCGTACACCCGCCACGATAGACAGCGGTTTTTTTGCGCCTGCGCTAAGGTCACTTAGCGCAGCCGTTTAATGCGTCTGTTCGTCTGTCATGTCGGGAGTCGGCTAATAAAAGACCCTCCGGGGGAATATGCCGGCACTAGATTGGGTGTTCTTAGCTCCCGACGCCTTCAGCTAATAACAAGGACAGACAGCATGGACACGCCTTTCAACCCCCTACGCTTCACCCATCAGAAACGTCACCTGCATGCCCTGATCATGGAGCAGCAAGCCTGGTTCTGCGCCCGTGACCTGGGCCGCTTGATGGGCCTGTTTCTTGAGAACCGTCTGGTTCGCAAGCTCGACCCCGACCAGCGCTGCACCCTGAACCTGAATTACTACGATGAGGCCCAGGAAATGCTCATGGTCAGCGAGTCTGCCGCGTATGCCTTGCTGGTCCACCACCATCACCCGGCCAACAGCCAGTTGCGCCAGTGGATCACCCACGAAGTCATGCCCGCCCTGTTCGTCGCGCGCCTTCATTCACACCACAACAGCCCGACGCCCGCACGACTGGAATGGCAGGATGGCGAGCTAAGCGTTATTCATTGGCAGAATGAGCCGTGGATCAGGCTGCGGGATATGCCAAGTCTGCTGCCGGGGCGAGAAGCATTGCCTGCAAAAACCGAGAAATGGAGCGCCACAACCGGGCGTTGAGGGGCAAAAACCGTCCAGTCATCTAAATGTTGCCAACTATTTGACTTGGGGTACGTGCTAGGCGGAAAGTAGGTGGTAGCATAGCGCCAGCAGTGATCTATCAGAGAACACACACGTAGCCCGATATGACCGAGCCAGCAGATCCAAATCGCGATCGTCTCAAACATCACTTCGCTCAGCGAGTCATTCATCAGGCACGTCAGATTCTTGAGGCTTGGCAGCGACTGCAGCAGGGCGAGTGGTCTGCGACAGATATGGCGGAATTTCAGGATGCCAATCAGCGTCTGCTGCGTTTTGCCGAGCGTTTTGAGCAAATCGAGCATATCGAGCTGGCGCAAGCCATCAATGCGTCGCTGGAAGCGGTCGAAGCGAATCGTGGACGTTTAACCAGCAACCTGATTACTGAACTCAACAGTTTGATGCAGCGGCTGTCCCGCACAGGTCTGCGTCATGGCGATCGTTTCGAGCAAACCTCGCTACCGCCGTTGCGCAAGCCTATCTATATTGCCTTGCAGGATTTCGAACGAGCCGAGCGCTTGAGCAAGCAGTTGGACTTTTTTGGGCTGTACGCTCAGGCGCTGGACGGTCTAAGTGATTTCCAGACAGCCATGGCTAATCGTCATCCCTCTGCCATCGTGATCGATGTGGATTTCTGCGGCCAGGGCGAAGGCCTGAAACTGGCGGCGGGTGTCCAGCAGGGGCTTGAACAGAAACTGCCGCTGATTTTTTTCAGTCATCACGAAACGGATACCCCGACACGTCTGGCCGCTGTGCGCGCCGGTGGTGAGGAGTTTCTGACCGGTACGCTGGAAGCTTCAAGCCTGCTGGAGAAAATCGAAATCCTCACCTGCGTGGCGCAGTACGAGCCCTACAAGGTGCTGATTATTGATGACTCCCGCGCCCAGGCTTTGCACACCGAGCGCCTGCTCAACAGTGCCGGGATCGTGACCCGTACATTGCTTGACCCGATTCAGGCCATGGCTGAACTCGCTGACTTCCAGCCGGACCTGATCATCCTCGATATGTACATGCCGGGCTGTACCGGTACCGAACTGGCCAAAGTGATCCGCCATAACGACCGCTACGTCAGTGTCCCGATCATTTATCTGTCTGCTGAAGATGATCTGGACAAGCAGCTGGATGCGATGAGCGAAGGCGGCGATGACTTCCTGACCAAGCCGATCAAGCCGCGCCACCTGATTACCACCGTGCGCAACCGTGCTGCGCGGGCGCGCAATCTCAAGGCGCGCATGGTTCGGGACAGCCTGACCGGCCTGTATAACCACACCCATATTCTGCAATTGCTGGAAGACTGCTGCTTCCGTGCCCGTAGGGAAAATCAGCGGCTGTGCTTCGCGATGCTGGATATTGACCACTTCAAAAAGGTCAACGACAGCCATGGGCATCCCATGGGCGACCGGGTGATAAAGAGCCTGGCGTTGTTCCTCAAACAGCGACTGCGTAAGACCGACTACATTGGCCGTTATGGCGGAGAAGAATTCGCCATCGTGATGCCTGACACGGATATCCAGAGCGCCCACTTCACGCTGGATGAAATCCGCCGTCGCTTCGCTGAAATCCATTACCCCGCGCAACCAGCTGACCTGTTCTGCACCTTCAGCGCTGGCGTTGTGGAAATGGGTGAAAAGGACGACAGCCTGCTACTGGCCTCGCGCGCCGACGAAGCGCTGTACCGGGCCAAGCATGCCGGGCGTAATCATGTGTTCCTGGAATACGACGCGAAGCAGAGCTCGATGCTGCTGAGCGTGGCTGACAAGGCCTGAGCTCATGGCGGGCGAACGTTTTTATCACACAAAACGCAACTACCTGATTTGAAATAACTTTCTGTAGGAGCTCACGAGCACCGCGAGGCAGCGATGGCGTCCTGTCTGATGAACCGCTATCGCGGCCTCGCGGTGCTCGTGCGCTCCTACAAATATATAGGTGGGCGCGTCAGCGCGGTGTCTGATGGCCCATTCCCTCGGAAACCCCATCTTACAAACCCCATCCCTGCACACCTTGAAACACTCCGCTATCATGCGCGGACTTTTGCGATTCGAGACTGCTATGCGCCGTTTGCTCTGCCTGATGCTGTTGATCATCGCCATGCCCGCTGCGGGGGCTGGCCTGCTGGACAGCCGTCCGAATGCCACGCTGGGTGGCGCGGCGCTGGATAACAGCAAGGATTTCCTGCCCGTCCGTCAGGCTTTTCAACTGAACCTGATCGACACCACTTCCGAGTCGATCAAGCTGCGTTTCGTCGCCACCGAAGGCTATTACCTTTATCGCCATCGTTTTCAGTTCCGCACCGAACCCGCAGACATCGGCCTGGGCGCTGCGCAGTTGCCGGCTGGCGAGAAGAAGCACGACGAATATTTCGGCGACGTTGAGGTTTACCACGGCATTCTCGACATCGACCTGCCACGCAAACCGGGTGACAACCGACCGTTCACGCTGGTGGTGACCTATCAGGGCTGCGCAGACAAAGGCCTGTGTTATCCACCTGAAACCGAGCGACTGAGCATCGGTGATCCCGCCGTAGCGGCTAATAGCACCGTCCCTGCACCGTCAGCCGCTACCGCCTGGAGCTGGAAAGAGCTGGCGTTGTTCTTCCTCGCCGGCATCGGCCTGACCTTCACCCCCTGCGTTTTGCCTATGCTGCCGATTCTGTCCGGCGTGGTCTTGCGTGGTCAGGTGGGTGGGCTGCGCGGCTTGAGCCTGTCGCTGGCGTACGTGTTGCCAATGGCGATCAGTTTTGCCGCCCTTGGCGCATTGATGGGCATGTTCGGCGCAGGCCTGAATTTGCAGGCGCGTCTGCAATCTGCCTGGGTGCTGGTGCCGTTTTCGTTGTTCTTCGTGATCTTTGCGATCGCGATGTTCGGCGCTTTCGAGTTGCGTCTGCCCCAAGCCCTCAGTAACCGACTCGATCGTATTGCTGGCAAGACCGAAGGCGGCTCGTTGTGGGGCGCGGCGGTGCTGGGTGTAGTTTCCAGCCTGCTGGTTTCACCTTGCGTGTCTGCACCGCTGGCCGGTGCGCTGCTTTATATAAGCGCCAGCGGCGACGCGCTGGGCGGTGCGTTGAAGCTGTTCGCGTTGGGCCTGGGCATGGGCGCTCCATTACTGCTGGTCGCAACCGGCGGCGCGACCTGGCTACCGAAAAGTGGCCCATGGTTGGTGACGGTTAAAAATGCCATCGGCGTGCTGCTGCTGGGTCTGGCTATTGCTTTGCTCAGTCGCGTATTGCCGGGCCAGATCACGTTGCTGCTGACCGGCCTGCTGGCGGCGGGCGTCGCGCTGTTTCTGGGCACGCTGGAGTTTGGTCCGAAAAGCACTCGCCAACGTCTGGCGCAACTGCTGGGGCTTTTTTTGCTGGTTTATGCGCTGACCTGCTGGTTCGGCGCGTGGAGCGGTCAGACCGACCCAACCCGCCCATTGGGCCGACCACAGGCAACACTGAGCAACAACGGTCCCGCGACCGCTAATACCTCCAACTGGCAGACCATCACCAGTGCAGCCGAACTGGACCGGGTGTTGAGCGAAGCAAAAAATGCAGGTCAGCCTTTGTTGCTCGATTGGTACGCGGACTGGTGTATCAGCTGCAAGGTCATCGAGCATGAAGTGCTGCCGGATCCCGATGTAATCGCCCAGCTTAAAGGCTATCGCCTGATCCGTTTTGACATGACTGACAGCAACGCCGAACAACGCGCCCTGCTGGATCGATACAAGCTGTTTGGCCCGCCTGCGTTGCTGATCTTCGGCAAAAATGGCGAGGAGCGCAGCGATGTTCGCGTCGTCGGCGAAATCGACGCGAAAGGCCTTGTAGAGCGGCTGATTAGAGCAAATGACCAAATCTAATCGTTGAGTCACAAACTTTTCGCGAACTTCGGTAATCGTGCGAGCTATTGCAGTTAACTGGACAGTACATGGATGTTTGCGGCATAGTCGCCGGGCTTTGATGCTCGTAACCATAACAAGGATCATCCGATGGCGACTCTTCTGGTACTGCATGGCCCTAACCTGAACCTGCTCGGGACCCGTGAACCGGGGATCTACGGCGCAGTGACTCTGGCCCAGATCAATCAGGACCTGGAAAAAAGGGCGCGCGATGCCGGCCACCATTTGATGTATCTGCAAAGCAATGCCGAGTACGAATTGATTGATCGTATCCATGCTGCCCGTGATGAGGGCGTGGATTTCATTGTGATCAATCCGGCCGCTTTTACGCATACGAGTGTTGCAATACGTGACGCGTTGCTGGGAGTGAGCATCCCATTCATCGAAGTGCACCTCTCGAACGTGCACAAACGTGAAGCTTTCCGTCATCACTCCTACTTTTCAGATGTTGCTGTAGGGGTGATTTGCGGCCTTGGCGCCAGCGGATACCGAATGGCCCTTGAAGCCGCCCTGGAACAATTGGCCGTCAGTTCGAAGCCATGACCGCACAGCCACAGGCTGCGCTGCATGACCCGAACCACTAACAACTTTTACCCCTGACCGACCTTTGGGAGTTGATGATTAATGGATATCCGTAAAGTCAAGAAACTGATCGAACTGCTGGAAGAGTCCGGCATCGACGAACTGGAGATTCGTGAAGGCGAAGAATCCGTACGGATCAGCCGTCACAGCAAGACTCCAGCACAACCGTACTACGCGCCTGCCCCGGTAGCCGCGCCAGTTGCAGCGCCTGCTGCTCCGGTTGCTGCCGCTGCTGAAGCACCTTCGGCACCGAAACTGAACGGCACCGTTGTCAAATCGCCAATGGTAGGTACGTTCTACCGCACTCCAGCGCCTGGCTCGCCAGCGTTCGTTGAAGTCGGCAAGACCGTCAAGAAAGGCGACACCATCTGCATCGTTGAAGCGATGAAAATGATGAACCACATCGAAGCTGAAGTCAGCGGTGTGATCGAGTCGATCCTGGTAGAAAACGGTCAGCCGGTTGAGTATGACCAGCCGCTGTTCACCATCGTTTGAACCGGGGAGAGCCTGCGATGTTGGAAAAAGTCCTGATCGCCAACCGCGGCGAAATCGCCTTGCGCATCTTGCGTGCCTGTAAAGAACTGGGCATCAAGACCGTCGCGGTCCATTCCACGGCAGACCGTGAGCTGATGCACCTGGGCCTGGCGGACGAAACTGTCTGCATCGGTCCGGCGCCAGCGAACCTGTCGTACCTGAACATCCCGGCCATCATTTCTGCTGCAGAACTGACTGGCGCTACAGCGATTCACCCAGGCTACGGTTTCCTCGCGGAAAACGCCGATTTTGCCGAACAGGTAGAGAAGTCCGGCTTCGCGTTCATTGGCCCGAAAGCTGAAACCATCCGCCTGATGGGCGACAAGGTTTCCGCCAAGGACGCCATGAAACGGGCCAACGTACCGACTGTTCCTGGTTCCGACGGCCCGTTGCCGGAAGACGAAGAAACCGCGCTGCGTATTGGCCGCGAAGTGGGCTATCCGGTGATCATCAAAGCCGCTGGCGGCGGCGGTGGTCGCGGCATGCGCGTTGTGCACAAGGAAGAAGACCTGATCGAAGCGGCCAAGCAGACTCGCGCTGAAGCGGCTGCCTGGTTCAGCAACCCGATGGTCTACCTGGAAAAATACCTGACCAACCCGCGTCACGTGGAAGTCCAGGTTATTTCCGACGGTCAGGGCCATGCGATCCACCTGGGCGACCGTGACTGCTCCCTGCAGCGTCGTCACCAGAAGGTTCTGGAAGAAGCGCCGGCACCGTTCATCGATGAGCAAGCCCGTAAAGACGTGTTCGCAGCCTGCGTAAAAGCATGCATCGACATCGGCTACCGTGGCGCCGGCACGTTCGAGTTCCTCTACGAGAACGGTCGTTTCTACTTCATCGAGATGAACACCCGCGTTCAGGTAGAGCACCCGGTTTCGGAAATGGTCACCGGTATCGACATCGTCAAGGAGATGCTCAGCATCGCCGCCGGCAACAAACTGTCGTTTACCCAGGATGACGTTGTCATTCACGGGCACTCGCTGGAATGCCGGATCAACGCTGAAGATCCGAAAACCTTCATTCCAAGCCCAGGCATGGTCAAGCACTTCCACGCGCCAGGCGGCAACGGCGTGCGGGTCGATTCGCACCTGTACAGCGGCTACAAGGTTCCTTCGAACTACGACTCGTTGATCGGCAAGCTGATCACCTGGGGCGCAACCCGCGATGAAGCCATGGCCCGCATGCGCAACGCTCTGGACGAAATCGTGGTCGACGGCATCAAGACCAACATCCCGCTACACCGTGATCTGACCCGTGATGAAGGCTTCTGCGAAGGCGGTGTCAACATTCACTACCTGGAACACAAGCTGGCTGAACAGAAATAACGTTCATCAGCAAATGTTCTAAGCCTGAAGGCCCCGACTTGTCGGGGCCTTCTCGTTTCCGGGCTTGCAACTGTCATTTCTGACAGTTGTTCCATTGGCCACGATGGGGCAACCCTGCATCTGCGCATAACGCGCTCATTCATGGAAACCCCATCATGGACAACCAAAGTAAAGACCCGATTCAAGCCTTAGAGAATGGACTGAGAGCAGTGGGTGATTTTCAGTGGAGCCACGTTCACGGCCAGATCGTGGCCGACTCTATCATTGTCGAGTGGCAAGACGGCGCCTGGCTAATCTACGCCAGCAAAGGCAATCCACAGCGACGCGATTACCAACAGTTTCAGCTGCGCATCCCTGCTGCCACTGCCGAAACCCCCATTCAGCATCAATTCATTTCCCAGCCAGGGACGCCCGAGCCGGGATTTGTGTACACCTACATCTGGAACAAGCCGACCGGGCCTGATGACTTTGAGGCGATTCGAGTCGGCATGGAGGGCTATGTACATGTAGATTTCGCGCCTGAAGGCCTGCGATTTTCAGGGCGGTTCTTCTACATAACGCCCCTACAAACCAATCTGAATCTTGAAGGAGACGGCACCTACGATTTCAAGGCGTAATGAACACCAGGCCAAATGGCGGACTGGCTGATCCAGATACGTTTGCCAACGAGCAATTACAGCAAACCTGAAGTAAACTTCGCGGCTTTCCTGCTATTTCCATAGGTAACCCGCCATGCCCTGGCTGCAAGTCCGTCTCGCCATCAGTCCTGAACAAGCCGAAACCTACGAAGACGCCCTTCTCGAAGTCGGCGCCGTATCGGTCACGTTCATGGACGCTGAAGATCAACCGATCTTCGAGCCGGAACTCAACACCACGCCGCTGTGGTCGCACACGCATCTGCTGGCATTGTTTGAAGCCGACACTGACGCCGAGCACGTTCTGGCGCACCTGCGCTTGCTGACCGACGCCGAGCTGCCGGAGCACATGAGCGAAGTCATCGAAGATCAGGACTGGGAGCGTAGCTGGATGGATAACTTCCAGCCGATGCGCTTCGGTCAACGTCTGTGGATCGTGCCAAGCTGGCACGCCGCGCCGGAACCGGAAGCTGTCAATCTGCTGCTGGATCCAGGTCTGGCGTTTGGTACTGGAACGCACCCGACCACCGCACTTTGCCTGGAATGGCTCGACGGTCAGGACCTGAACGGTTGCGACCTGCTGGACTTCGGTTGCGGCTCAGGCATTCTGGCCATTGCCGCTCTGCTGCTGGGCGCCAAACAGGCGGTGGGCACCGACATCGACGTGCAGGCACTGGAAGCATCACGCGATAACGCCGGTCGCAACAATATTGCGCCGGAGCGCTTCGAGCTGTATCTGCCTGAAGACATGCCGCCACAACAGGCCGACGTGCTGGTCGCCAACATTCTTGCCGGTCCGCTGGTCGCCCTGGCGCCGCAACTGGCAACACTGGTTAAAACCGGTGGTCGCCTGGCGCTTTCCGGCATTCTTGCCGAACAGGGCGAAGAAGTTGCCGCTGCCTATGCCGACACCTTCGAGCTGGATCCGATCGCCAACCGTGATGGCTGGGTTCGCATCACTGGCCGTCGCCGTTAGTTAATAGCCGCTTTAACCGGATAGCCGCATGACCGACAGTTTTGTCACTCAGTGCCCGCACTGCCAGACCAGTTTCCGAGTCAGCCACGCACAGTTGAGCGTGGCACGCGGCGTGGTGCGCTGCGGTGCCTGCCTGCAGGTTTTCAATGCTGCAAAGCAACTGCTGGAACAGCGCAGCAATCAGCAGCCAGCTCCGCAACAGGCAGAATTGCCGGTAACGCCCGCTCCCTCTGCTCCGGTAGTCGTTGAAACACTGCCGATTGTGCAAAGCGAGGTGGTTGCAACTCAGCCACCAGCATCCGAGCCCGCTCAGGCTCCGCAGTCATGGCGCGGCAACGCCATGGATCTGGACAATCTGGATCTGGACGAAGAACTCGCCCGTCTTGAACAGCGTGAAATCCAGTTACCCGAGACGTTTGGCAGGGAGTCGTCCCGTAACGATGACTCGGCAATCTCTGCGCGTCGCGATGGCGCACAGACCGATTCTGATGACTGGGTCGACAGCCTGCACAATGACGACGTCAGTCAACTGCCCGAATTGCACGCTGAAGTGATTCCGGAACCCGAAATCCTCTCGGAGACAGAATCCGATTCCCGCGATGGCAGGACCGAACCTTCGTTTTCGCTCATTGACAGCCATCTGGATGACGACGAACCGACGGTCCCCGCTCCGGCTCCACGCAAGACACCGGGCAATGAAAAGCCGCAACGCTTTTCGGCGCTGGATAACGACAGTGACGAGGAGCTGGACGAGCCGCAACCGGAACCTCGTTCACGCCGCGATCGCACCGAGCCCGGCGTGCGGGATCAGGCGCTGCTGGACCTGACCGACGATCCGTTGCAACTGGACTGGCAGCCTCCCAAATCCCGATGGGGCCGCAAACTGGTCTGGACCCTGCTCACCTTGATCGCCCTGGTCGGACTGGCCGGGCAATACGTGTGGTATCACTTCGACGAACTGGCACGTCAGGATCAGTACCGGCCATGGTTCCAGATGATCTGCCCGCAGATCGACTGCAAAGTCCCGTCCAAGGTCGATATCAAACAGCTCAAGAGCAGCAATCTGGTAGTGCGCAGCCATCCCGAGTTCAAAGGCGCGCTGGTTGTCGATGCAATCATCTACAACCGCGCTCCATTTTCTCAGCCATTCCCGCTGCTGGAATTGCGCTTCGCCGACACCAGCGGGCAGTTGATCGCCAGTCGTCGCTTCAAACCCGCTGAATACCTGAGCGGTGAAATCGCCGGGAAAGAAGAGATGCCACCGCAGACGCCGATTCATATCGCGCTGGACATCCTCGATCCGGGCGCCAAAGCCGTGAACTACAGCCTCAGTTTCCGCTCCCCCGAGTAATCGTCCGGCAACAACGAACGACGAAATGAACAGCCGCTGATCGGACGCTATTCACCCCAAAAAACGCCAGCAGCACGTAACGGCAGTGCAGTCGACCGAAAAACCGTGATCTGCCCGGCAACAACTGTTCAGATTTTATCCAATTCAGCCTTTATCCAGTCATCGAGAGCGGGTATCATGCCAACCCTTTTTCTTACTCTGGATTCGGTCTGAAAGGCGCGCAAGCACTTGTCAGGCCGGGCTCGAACGGACCGTGTAGATAACACATTACACACGGTTTGCCATGATTCGGCCCCACAACAGGCACACCTATGTCGGCGGTACGCATCGGTCCGTATACATTGCAGAACGGCTTGATTCTCGCTCCTATGGCGGGCGTCACTGACCAGCCTTTCCGTCAGCTTTGTCGCCAGCTTGGCGCAGGTCTGGTGGTGTCGGAAATGGTCACCAGTGACATGAGCCTGTGGAACAGTCGCAAATCGCGCCTGCGCATGATCCACGAAGGTGATCCCGAGCCACGCTCGGTACAGATCGCCGGTGGTGATCCGCAGATGCTTGCCGATGCAGCGCGCGCCAATGTCG
The DNA here is from genome assembly GCF_021147825.1 of Pseudomonas quasicaspiana. Classification (NCBI taxonomy): domain Bacteria; kingdom Pseudomonadati; phylum Pseudomonadota; class Gammaproteobacteria; order Pseudomonadales; family Pseudomonadaceae; genus Pseudomonas; species Pseudomonas quasicaspiana. Next base: position 47,105 of record NZ_JAGTPI010000034.1, on the reverse strand, counting down.
AACTGGGCGCACAGATCATCGACATCAACATGGGCTGCCCGGCCAAGAAGGTCTGTAACAAGGCGGCCGGTTCAGCGTTATTGAAAGACGAACAACTGGTGAGCGAGATCCTGCAGGCCGTTGTCGCCGCAGTCGATGTGCCGGTCACTCTGAAGATTCGTACCGGTTGGGACCGGGACAACAAGAACGGCCTGACGGTGGCGAAAATCGCCGAACAGGCAGGCATTCAGGCCTTGGCCGTTCATGGACGGACCCGCGCCGACCTGTACACCGGTGAAGCCGAATACGACACGATTGCCGCGATCAAGCAGGCCATTTCGATTCCGGTATTTGCCAATGGCGACATTGATTCACCCCAGAAAGCCCGGCATGTGCTGCAAGCCACCGGTGCCGACGGGGTGTTGATTGGACGGGCTGCTCAAGGGCGTCCTTGGATTTTTCGCGAAATAGAACACTACCTGCGCACTGGCGAAATATTGCCGGCGCTGCAGTTGGAGGAAGTGGAACGCATTCTGCTAGAGCATCTGGCAGCGCTTCACGTTTTCTACGGCGATGTGCTGGGCGTGCGAATAGCACGCAAGCATGTTGGCTGGTATCTCGCAACCTTGCCGGGCGCCAGGGAGTTTCGCGCCCACTTCAATCGTTTGCAAGATACAGAAGCACAGTGCGCCAACGTTCGCGAGTTCTTCAGCGAACGCTACAAAAGCCCGAAAACAGGGCAAGAAGAAGAGGTGGCCGCATGACGATGATGACTGAGACTTTAGTGAGTGGAACGACACCCGTGAGCGACAACGTCAATTTGAAACAGCACCTCAACACGCCGAGCGAAGAGGGCCAGACCCTGCGCGGCAACGTTGAGAAGGCGCTGCACAATTATTTCGCCCACCTTGAAGGTGCTTCCGTCACTGATGTCTACAACCTGGTGTTGTCGGAAGTCGAGGCGCCGCTGCTCGAGTGCGTGATGAACTACGTCAAGGGAAACCAGACGAAGGCCTCCGAACTGCTGGGCCTGAATCGCGGCACTTTGCGCAAGAAACTCAAGCAGTACGACCTGCTTTAAGCATTCCATACAAAAAAGGCGACCCTTATCGAGGTCGCCTTTTTTGCTGAATCCATTTGCTTTTGCCTTGATGGAAATTGAAATGACCGACCAGACTACCCGCCTGCCGATTCGCCGCGCCTTGATCAGTGTTTCCGACAAGACCGGCATCCTTGAATTTGCCCGTGAACTGGAAGCCCTTGGCGTTGAGATCCTGTCCACTGGCGGCACCTTCAAGCTGTTGCAGGACAATGGCGTCGCAGCGGTAGAAGTCGCTGATTACACCGGTTTCGCGGAAATGATGGACGGCCGGGTCAAGACCCTGCACCCGAAAATCCACGGCGGCATCCTGGGGCGTCGCGGCATCGACGACGCCATCATGAGCGAGCACGGCATCAACCCGATCGATCTGGTTGCAGTGAACCTCTACCCGTTCCAGGCCACGGTTGCCAAACCGGGTTGCGACCTGCCGACTGCCATCGAGAACATCGACATCGGCGGCCCGACCATGGTCCGTTCTGCAGCAAAAAACCATAAAGATGTCGCTATCGTGGTCAATGCCAGCGATTACGGTCAAGTACTGGAAAGCCTCAAGGCTGGCGGTCTGACTTACGCACAGCGTTTCGACCTGATGCTCAAGGCATTCGAGCACACCGCAGCTTACGACGGCATGATCGCCAACTATCTGGGCAGCATTGACCAGAAGGCCGAGACCCTGAGCACCGAAGGCCGCAGCGAATTCCCGCGCACCTTCAACAGCCAGTTCGTCAAGGCTCAGGAAATGCGCTACGGCGAGAACCCGCACCAGAGCGCGGCGTTTTACGTTGAAGCCAACCCGGCTGAAATCGGTATCGCCACTGCAACCCAGTTACAGGGTAAAGAACTGTCGTTCAACAATGTGGCCGACACTGACGCTGCACTGGAATGCGTGAAAAGCTTCGTCAAACCAGCCTGCGTTATCGTCAAGCACGCCAACCCTTGCGGCGTTGCAGTCGCGCTGGACAACGAAGGCGGCATTCGTCAGGCCTACGAACTGGCCTACGCGACCGACACCGAATCTGCATTTGGCGGCATCATTGCCTTCAACCGTGAGCTGGACGCCGAAACGGCCAAGGCCATCGTCGAGCGTCAGTTCGTTGAAGTGATCATTGCCCCGAGCGTCAGCGCCGAAGCACAGGCCATTGTTGCCACCAAAGCCAACGTGCGTCTGCTGAGCACCGGCCAATGGGCCGCTGAACGCAGCGCCGCGTGGGACTACAAGCGCGTCAATGGCGGCTTGCTGGTTCAGAGTCGCGATATCGGCATGATCACCGCTGATGACCTGAAAGTGGTCACCCAACGCGCGCCAAGCGAGAAAGAAATCCACGACCTGATCTTCGCCTGGAAAGTGGCCAAATACGTCAAGTCCAACGCCATCGTCTATGCCAAGAATCGCCAGACCATCGGTGTCGGCGCAGGTCAGATGAGCCGCGTAAACTCGGCCCGCATCGCCGCAATCAAAGCCGAACACGCCGGTTTGCAGGTAGCGGGCGCGGTCATGGCTTCCGACGCATTCTTCCCGTTCCGTGACGGCATCGACAACGCCGCCAAGGTGGGCATCACTGCGGTGATCCAGCCAGGCGGTTCGATGCGTGACAACGAAGTGATTGCGGCGGCTGATGAAGCCGGTATCGCCATGGTGTTCACCGGGATGCGGCATTTCAGACACTAAAGTGTCAGCGGCAAGTTTCTAGCTGCAAGCGGCAAGCAAAAGCAGATTTTCGATCCTCTTGCCCGCCCTTGCAGCCTTACTAATTCAAAGCCATGAGCCATGTTAAAAGCCGCACAATCTGCTTTTACTTGCCGCTTTTAGCTTGCAGCTTCTCCGAAGGAGTCTTTCTTTGAACGTATTGATCATTGGCAGTGGTGGCCGCGAACACGCTCTGGCGTGGAAAGTCGCTCAGGACCCACGCGTCGTGAAGGTTTTTGTTGCACCGGGCAATGCCGGGACCGCTATCGAAGCGAAGTGCGAGAACGTCGCCATCGACGTGCTGGCCCTTGAGCAACTGGCGGATTTCGCTGAAAAGAACGTCTCACTGACCATCGTCGGTCCGGAAGTGCCACTGGTTGCCGGCGTGGTTGATCTGTTCCGCAGCCGCAATCTGGACTGCTTCGGCCCTACTGCTGGCGCTGCCCAACTGGAAGGCTCGAAAGCGTTCACCAAGGATTTCCTGGCACGTCACAAGATCCCGACTGCCGACTATCAGAACTTCACTGAAATCGAGCCAGCGCTGGCCTACCTGCGCGAAAAAGGTGCTCCGATTGTCATCAAGGCCGACGGCCTGGCTGCAGGCAAAGGCGTAATCGTCGCCATGACCCTGGCCGAAGCCGAAGACGCCGTGCGCGACATGCTGGCTGGTAACGCGTTCGGCGAAGCCGGTTCGCGGGTTGTCATCGAAGAGTTCCTTGATGGCGAAGAGGCCAGCTTCATCGTCATGGTCGACGGCAAGAACGTTTTGCCGATGGCCACCAGCCAGGATCACAAACGCGTCGGCGACGGCGACAGTGGCCCGAACACGGGCGGCATGGGTGCTTACTCCCCTGCCCCGGTCGTCACCGCCGAGGTTCACCAGCGCGTAATGGATCTGGTCATCTGGCCAACCGTGCGTGGCATGGCTGACGAAGGTAATGTCTACACCGGCTTCCTGTACGCAGGGCTGATGATCGACAAGGCGGGTAACCCGAAGGTTATCGAGTTCAACTGCCGCTTCGGCGATCCGGAAACCCAACCGGTGATGTTGCGTCTGCAATCGAGCCTGGTGTTGCTGGTGGAAGCTGCTCTGGCCCAGGCGCTGGATAAAGTGGAAGCTCAGTGGGATCCACGCCCGAGTCTGGGCATCGTCCTCGCCGCTGGCGGCTACCCTGGCGATTACGCCAAAGGCGCAGCGATCAAAGGCCTGAATGACGCCGCACAACTGCCGGGTAAAGTGTTCCACGCAGGCACAGCACTGCAAGACGGTCAGGTAGTCACGAGTGGTGGTCGCGTGCTTTGTGCGACTGCATTGGGCGAAACAGTGGGCGATGCTCAAAAACACGCCTATGCTCTGGCCGCAAAGGTTGATTGGGAAGGTTGCTTCTATCGCAGTGACATCGGCTATCGCGCCATTGCCCGCGAGCGTGGTGAAGACCTGTAATAAGCCTTCAGCCAGGCTTCGACAGGCCGGGACGAGCGCAACAGCGTTCTCCCGGCCTGTCGGGTCCGGCCGGCCCTCACAGGACTACACGCAAAGATTAAAAATAGAGTTTAGAGTGATCGGGCATTCATCTTACGAAGGGATCTCAACGTGCGCTGGCTCAGGATTGCCAAAGGTTTAACTGTAGGGCTGTTGACCCTGCTCTTCGTGCTGTCGGCGCATGCCCAGCCAAGTGCGGGCTGGTCAACATTGCTCGACACGCAGGCAAACCTGCAATTGAGCGACGTCCGTTCGGCCCGTTATCAGAACCAGCTCAGCCCGACTGACCTTGATCAGGTCACCGCGGCCGATCGCAATAGCGCTCTGTGGCTGCACTATCAGTTGCAACCCGGCGATCACGAACAGCTCCTGCGCATCTTCGCGCCAGACCTTGCCAGCCTGGACCTCTATGTCCTTGAAGGCGACAAACTGCTCAACCATACGCGCACCGGCAACAGCGTCGCGCCTCAAAGTGATGTCCTGCGGTCCAGCGACTTCATGCTGCCAATCCCGCAAAGTAACGCCCCTGTGGATATCTATCTGCGGCTGGTCTCAACCCAGCAACTTCGCCCCAATATCAGCCTGCAACCGGCAATCTACAGTGCCGCCGACGAGCGCGAGCCGTTTCTGTTCGGCCTTCTATTCGGCTCGCTGGCCATGCTGATTCTGCAAAATCTGACGCGTTACGCCCACACCCGCTCACGCAGCAACCTGTGGCTCGCGAGCTGTGAAGGGTTGTTGGCGCTCAGCGCGGCCCTGCTGCTAAACCTGCTGACCCCATGGCTCAAGACCTGGCACATCGCCCAGACACCCGCGGCGCATCTGACCCTGCTGTTCGCAGCACTCGCAGGCCTGATGTACGCGCACTCCTTCTTTGCCCATCGCAATGTCGTCGCACTCAATCGCCTGTTGATGGGCAGTCTGGTGGTCATAGCTCTGGGCTGCCTGCTGATACTGTTCGTCGACACGCTGCCACTCAACGTGATCACGTTTGGACTGGTGACACTCGCGACCGTGGGCATTCTGTTCGTCTCTGCTTACCACTGGCAAAAAGGCTACTGGCCCGCCCGCCTGTTCGTGCTATCGATGGTGACCTTCAACATAGGCTGCCTGGTCATTCTGCCCGCGCTGCTGTGGTTGACCTGGATTTCCCCGCAATGGCTAATCCTCACACTGCTGGCGGTGTTTTGCTTCAGCGGCCTGTTGATGAGCGTGGCAATCAGCGAGCGTCACCGCAGCTTCACCGAAGACAACTTCAGCATCAGCCGTGACAAGGCCGCCAGTACTGCAGAAATCAACGCCAAAGCAGAGTTTCTGGCCAAGATCAGCCATGAAATCCGCACGCCTATGAACGGTGTGCTGGGCATGACCGAACTGCTACTGGGCACTCCGCTGTCGGTCAAACAGCGCGACTACGTGCAGACGATTCACAGCGCAGGCAACGAGCTGCTCAGCCTGATCAACGAAATTCTCGACATCACCAAACTCGAATCGGGTCAGATCGAGCTGGATGATGTGCAATTCGACCTCAGCGCACTGATCGAAGATTGCCTGAATATCTTCCGCGCCAAGGCCGAGCAGCAGGAGGTGGAGCTGATCAGTCTGATTCAGCCACAAGTGCCTCGTGTCATCAGCGGTGACCCGACACGCTTGCGCCAGACCGTCTTGAGCCTGCTGGAAAACGCCCTGAAGAAAACCGACGAGGGCGAAATTCTGGTGGTGGTCGCACTCGACTCACGCGCCGGTAAACCTCGCCTGCGCATTGCCGTGCAGGACAGCGGCGAAGCACTCTCCAGCGATGAGCGCGAAGCACTGCTTCACGCAGAACTGCACAGCAAGAATTTCATGGCATCGAGCAAACTGGGCGGGCATCTGGGCCTGGTCATTGCTCGCCAGTTGATCGTACTGATGGGCGGCGAATTCGGTATCCAGTCCGGCGGCACTCACGGCAGCACCCTGTGGCTGAGCCTGCCACTGGATGCTGATCGTCTGGAGCAGCCGCCACTGGATCTCGACAGCCCGCTCAAGGGCGCTCGCGTGCTGGTGGTCGATGACAACGAAACCTGCCGCAAGGTACTGGTCCAGCAATGCAGCGCATGGGGCTTGAACGTCAGTGCCGTGTCGTCCGGCAAAGAAGCGCTGGCGCTGTTGCGAACCAAGGCACATTTGCGTGATTACTTTGATGTGGTGCTGCTGGATCAGAACATGCCCGGCATGACCGGCATGCAACTGGCGGCCAAGATCAAGGAAGATCCGAGCCTGAACCACGACATCCTGCTGATCATGCTGACCGGCATCAGCAACGCGCCGAGCAAGGTTATCGCCCGCAACGCGGGAATCAAAAGAATTCTGGCCAAACCCGTTGCAGGTTATACCCTCAAAACCACGCTGGCGGACGAACTCACCCAACTGAACAAGGGTGCAACGGCGCATCTGGTGACGCCGATCCAAAACATACCGGTCAAGGTACCCAGCGACTTCCGCATTCTGGTCGCAGAAGATAACAACATCTCCACCAAAGTGATTCGCGGCATGCTGGGCAAACTCAACCTGAACCCGGACACCGCCAGCAACGGCGAAGAGGCATTGCGCGCAATGAAGGCCCAGCGCTATGACCTGGTGTTGATGGACTGCGAGATGCCAATTCTGGATGGCTTCTCTGCCACCGAACAGCTACGGGCCTGGGAAGTCGGCAATCAACGGGTCAGAACACCGGTGGTAGCGTTGACTGCGCACATTCTTACCGAACACAAGGATCGCGCCCGTCAGGCGGGCATGGATGGACACATGGCCAAACCTGTGGAGTTGTCGCAACTGCGCGAGTTGGTGGAGCACTGGGTCGCACAACGTGAGAAGGTTCGTACGCTGACCTCGGCCGGTGACTTGTACCAACAAAACTGATCTGTTGTCATCGACGTCTATTGCGCCCTGATAGACTCGCCCCGTCTTATCTGCTGCCGAGCCCAAGCCATGCTCCATGTGTTGTTCAGCGTTTATCTGAAGATGCTGGTGCTTTACAGCCCGTTCTTCGTCCTGTCCTGCTTCATCAGCCTGACGCGTGGCCACTCCCGCAAAGAGCAACGACGTCTGGCGTGGAAGGTGGCGCTGGCAACCCTGATTTCCAGCGTGCTGCTGTATTTGTTCGGACGAGTGATATTCAGTGTATTCGGCATCACCGTTGATGCCTTCCGGATTGGCGCGGGCAGCGTGTTGTTCATTTCGGCGCTGGGCATGGCGCAAGGCAAATCGGCGGTACAGACCGACAATGTTCAGCAGGACGTGACCATCGTCCCGCTGACAATTCCGCTCACTGTCGGCCCCGGTACTATTGGTGCGCTGTTGGTGATGGGCGTGAGCCAGCCTCACTGGGATGACAAGCTGACAGCCATTGTCAGTATTGCCCTGGCCAGTCTCACTGTTGGCGTGGTGCTGTACCTGGCCAACAACATTGAACGCATTCTGGGCGAACAAGGCTTGCAGATCGTCAGCCGGTTGATGGGTTTGTTTGTATGTGCGCTGGCCGCGCAGATTATCTTTACCGGCGTTCGCGGCTATCTCGTGCCTTGATCATATGTCCTGAATTGCAAGGCGGGTGACGTACCTCAGTTTCGACGTGATGCTTTCCCGCTGCATCGCATATTGCTCACGATCCAACTCATACACTCCGCCGCTGATACGCAGCACAATGTCGCGCTGGATCCGCTCGGAAAGGCCCAGAATATCCACCTCGGTGTAAGCATTGGCGTGTAAGGCGCACAGCACGATCAAGATCTGACCGGCAGGCGTCTTCTCGCAGCCAACCACCTGGAACGTACGCAGACGACCACTGCCCCGGCCATGCTGGAAAAACAATTGAGCGTCCTTGTCGATTCTGACCGTCCTGAGGCTGTGTTGCATCAGCCTGGCGAGGCTGGTCGAGCCAGTCGTCCCTACGACGCTGGCGGTGATCTGCTCCAGCTCTTCAGCGTCGGTTATCACCATGGGCTCTTTTACAATGCGAGCCTTTACCGTGCTGAATTTCTCCAGTCGGTTACGGTAGTACCCCATCCAGCTGGTCCATAACTCACTGCGGTCGTAGGTTTGGCTGGCAAAGTAGTCGGCGTACCTCAGCAAATCCGAGACATCTTTCTTTTCTTCACGCGTGAGCCCTGCCATGAAGGAAATAAGGTTACTGCCAGCGACTACGACACTCGATGTCATCTCACTCATCGCCCACCCCTACTCTTACAGTCAGCGCCTTCTTTCTCTCAGCCAAGGCCGATTCGAAAGCATCCCGGTACATCTCGTAGTGGATATCCAGCAGTTCTGCGGAAAAGAACATGACGTCAATGGCACCGACAATGAGCGCTGGATCGAGCGACTTCAGCAGCGGATCATCATCAAGAGGTTGCGTTGTATTAATCGAAACCAATACCGAGTACAGGATGTGCTCTGCAGACACAAAGCTGACCTGAACCTGCTGGCTGGACAACCCGATCGGTGTTGTATGAGCGATGCGAGCGGTCCCCTCTCTTTGCCTCATCTGTGCCAGCAACGGGCTGGCCAGAGCAGCCAGACCAGACGCGGCATCAGGTAACCTTGTCACGCATGACCGCGCAAAAATATCGGTGATCAGCGTCCACACGTTAAACCCGACTGAAGTATCCGGCGCATGGCTATATGCCTTGCTGGTGGATAACCGCCAGCCAAAGGTAGTCATTGCGTCCAGATAAGTTTGCCGCCACCTGGAATAATCGGAAACGCTCGGTACTTTGTTATCGGCTGCAAGTTGCGTATAAAGTGTCGACGCAAGAATATCCGACTTCACGGTGGATTCAACCCGCCGGTCGAACATTATAAAATCCCGGGCATTAACATAAGCATCCAGTGTGATATCACACATGGCATTCCTCCCGAATATAAAATAGACGGGGGGCTCACACCCCCCTTGATAACTTCAGATCGGATAGCTGGCAATATCGCGCGTTGCTTTGTCACGCAACTTGCTGACAATAGCCCCACGGTGGAAGCTGTACTCTTCCTGATCGAGAATCCAGGCAGCCTCCCCGCGAGAAATATTGATCGTGGAGTTATGCCACTCCGTGAACAATACGTCGACCGTATTGATCCGCACGTTGCAACGCAGCGCACCTAATGCAAAATAAACTTCCCCTTGAGATTCAATACACGAGCCAATACAGAAATTTCCTTTGTCGTAGTCGCGGGTATGCCTTTTGAACAGTTCCACTGGCTCGTTGCTGACTTGAAGCGCCTCGATAGCGTCCTTTGCAACTTTGGCCAATATCATTGCGGCTGGACCTGAGCCTGCCATGGTGGCAATAGCCGAACCGAGAATTTTGAGCCCGACCTGCTCCATGGTGAAGCGCTGATCGGTCGTCCGGTATTGAGCGTAATCCCAGTGTTCCGGAACCCAGCCCACCCCATTCATGACGCTGTAAAATTTGTTGAACCAGTTTTCGCCCCCGCGCTCCAGACCAAATGCGTTGTCGGCAACGAGCACCGCCAGCAATACCGTCTTTTTCACGGCATCCTTGTTTTCTCGCGACATCCCCGCGACGAACCCCAGAATAGTGTTGGCAACCACGGCCGCTTCATCGTTCTTTGGATCAAGGTCCAGCGTCCGCGTCATTCGTGTACGGTTCATGGCGACCGGTGAAGCAGTATCGAAGTCCAGCCCTTGTACAAAACTGATCCGTTCAGCCGGACTTTTACGAAAGTCCAATGCATCATTCATAAAAAATTCCTTTTAGTTAACGACTCGTCCACGAGTTCGTATTCAGGCCATGCGGACTGACAAGGTCAAATTTCACCTCATCGACATAAAGCCAATAAATATAATGGGATGTCCTTTCAGAAGCGGTAACAAATCAAATGGTCAAACTCATAACATCCGCAACATCAAGACCACACGCTCAGCCTAGGCAAGTCATTTACCGATAGCAACTGTCGATCATCCATGACACATAATTTATTACATTGGCAACTTGCAGCAAACAGGGCTTGGAGACTAGATCCTTACTTCCACAAAATAACTTTCGGACAGGACAAGTTATAGAAAGCCGGTCAGAAGTCGTATATTCCTACACGAAATGAATACATAAAAAATATGGGAAGTAGTAGTCCGGGCACTGAAAGATAGCGCCTGCTGCTTCAGGAGGTGATCTGACGAGCAGGAAGCTGCTGTCGGCAGCTCCCGATCCTGTGTGCTGGAAGCATACAAACCGGGATGCTGCCCACTCGAATGCCTGCGCTAGCCAGTCGGCTTTTCGCCATACCAACGGGGCGTGTAAACCCATTGACTGCCATCTGCCCGAGCAAATGTGCAGGTCGTCGAAGAGCCAATCAGCACCATGGTGCGCATGTCCACCTGATCAGGTGTCAGCTCGCCCAGCGTAAGAATCCGCAAGGTTTGCCCCGGTCGGCCTATATCTCGCCCCAGCGTGACAGGCGTTTCAGGCGTGCGATGCTGGCGGACGATTTCCAGCGCGCGCCCCAGCTGCCAGGGACGGGAGCGGGAAATCGGGTTGTAGAAGGCCAGCGCCAGATCAGCCTGAGAGGCCAGATCCAGACGCTTTTCGATGATGTCCCACGGTTTGAGATTGTCCGAGAGCGACATCACGCAGAAGTCATGGCCCAACGGCGCCCCTGCCTGAGCGGCGGTTGCCAGCGACGCGGAGACTCCGGGCAGGATTTCCAGCTCGACGTTGTGCCAATCGGCATCGGTCGATTCGTGCAGCGCTTCCAGCACCGCTGCGGCCATGGCAAACACACCGGGGTCGCCGGACGACACGACCACGACTGAGCGCCCGGAAGCTGCCAGTTCAAAGGCATGTCGGGCGCGCTGCATTTCTTCACGGTTATCGGTGCAGTGCATGACCTGATCAGCCCGAAACGGCCCGGCCATGCGCACATAGGTTTCGTAACCCAGAATGTCATTGGCCCGGGCCAGTTCGGCCTTGACGGCGGGCACCATCAGCTCTGCGGCACCCGGCCCAAGGCCGATAACGGCAAGCCTGCCGCGCCCCTTGCCAATCTTTTCAACATCCAGCGGTTGAGGGGCTACAGTAATTGCCAACCCCTCGTTGACGCTGATCGGCGGCAGCAGTTGCGGCACGGCTTGCGCAGCCATATCAACCGCTGAAGCCGCAGTAACAAAACGCAGTGGCACGTCGAGTTCGCGGGCCGCCTGATGCAGCAACGGATCGGCCATCTGCGAATCAGCCGCCAACAGACAGGCCAGTGACTGAATAGCGATACCCGCATCGTGCAGCGCAGCGCGGATGCCAACAGCCAGCTCAGTGCTGGTTACCGTTACAGCCACCGCTACGCTGCGCGGGTAGATCAGCAGTTCATGGGCCGACGGCTCACGCTCGGTGCAGCTGACGTGAATTGCCAATTGCGCCTGCTCGTCCTCCGGCAGTTTTGCATCGGCCAGCCAGGGCGCAGAACCTTCAATGCGTACGCTTTCTCCGGATAGCAAATCAGAGACAAAACGCTTGCCCAGTTCCAGATCACCCAGCGCATAGCCACTCGGAGGATTGAGCAGACACGTGCCGAAACGCAATTCGCCACTGGTGGTGATCGCAGGCGCGATACCCAGACCGGCAGCGATTTCCCGGGCCATGACATTGACCCCGCCGAGGCCGCCCAGCAGCGGTACTACGGCGCTAGCGTCTTCAGCGATGGCAAGCACGGCGGGTTCAGCGCCTTTTTCCAGCAGCAAAGGTGCAAGGGTGCGAATCACGATACCCGCCGCACACAGGGCAATGATCGGCGTGTTCTGTTGATAGAACTGACGCAAGGTTGCACCAAACTCGCTGTAGGTCCGGTCCGCGTCCTGTACTCGATCAATCAAGCCGTAAATCAGCGAGTCCGGATAGAGCTGCTGAATGCGTCGGGCAGTCGCCAGGCTGCCATTGCCCAGAATCACAATGGCTGGAATGTTGTGCGCCATCAGCCCCGCCACCTTTCGCCAGGAACAATGATCAGCGAGAAGTACGGCGAAGACATCGGCACCACTTCATCCAGCGGTACGATTTTCTGATTGGCCATGGTCGCCCGCTCAACGTACAGCGCCCGCTCTGCAAGGCCCAATTCTTCCAGCACCTGGCGGACTTTTGGAAAGTTGCGACCCAGCTTCATGATCACCGCTGCGTCGGCATCGGCCAGTTTGCGCTTGAGTTCTTCATGGGGCAGCACGCCGGACAAGACCGACAGACTCTGATTGCGATACACCAGCGGCGCGCCCAACACCGATGCGCCCCCCAGCATCGAACAGACCCCCGGTATGACCTGAGCTTCGTATTTATCGGCAAGGCGGTCATGCAGGTACATGTAGGAACCGTAAAAGAACGGATCGCCTTCGCAGATCACCGCCACGTCACGACCAGCGTCCAGATGGGCCGCCACATCGAAACTGGCCTCATCGTAGAAATCACTGATGACTTTTTCGTAAGACATCGGTGCAGGCAGCGCTTCGGTTGTCACCGGGTAGACCAGCGGCATCAAGGTCTGGGCGTCCTGCAAATGACCTTCGATGATGCCGAACGCATTGCCCTTCTTGCCCTTGGCCACGAAGTACGCGACCACTGGCGACTCACGCAGCAAGCGCAGGGCTTTGACGGTAATCAGCTCGGGGTCGCCAGGGCCGACGCCCAGGCCAATCAATCGACCGCGTGCCTGCATCATTCGATCTCCGTGGCCAGTGCGTTGAGGGCAGCCACGGCCATGGCACTGCCGCCACGACGCCCCTGCATGATCACGAACGGTACGCCACGACTGTCGGCGGCAAGCATGGCCTTGGATTCGGCCGCCCCGACGAAACCGACCGGGAAGCCGAGAATCAGGGCCGGTTTAGGCGCGCCCGCATCAAGCATTTCCAGCAGATAGAACAAGGCGGTCGGCGCATTGCCGATCACCACGACGCTGCCCTCAAGATGTTCACGCCAGTGCTCCAGCGCTACGGCGGAACGAGTGTTACCCAGCTCCAGAGCCAACTCCCGCACACCCTCATCGTGCAATGTGCAAATGATCTGATTGTTGGCAGGCAGGCGAGTACGCGTGATGCCCTCGGACACCATGCGCGCATCGCACAGGATCGGCGCACCAGCGGCCAGCGCGTCGCGCCCGGCCTTGCCAGCACCTTCCGAGAAACGCAGGTCTTCGATGACCTCAACCATGCCGCAGGCATGGATCACGCGCACGGCGAGTTTTTCCAGGTCGGCAGGGATCGTATCCAGGCGCGCTTCCGCACGAATGATCGCGAAGGAGTTGCGATAAATCTCCTGACCATCGCGGATGTAATCAATCATGGGTACTGCTCCGTGAGTCGGCGATCAACAATGCGCCGGCTGCTTCAATAGTGAGGTCACGCGCTTGCAGGGCACCGAAACCGGACTGCGCTGCATCGCGAAAATAAAGGTCATAGTGGCCGGGAGAAACCGCCAGTAACGTTACCGAGGCCAGATGCGCCGCTGCACACGAACGCTTGCAGGCTGAAAGATGTACTGGTCGGCTGACTCCGCTGCGTTGCAATTGCCCGGCCAGCAGCTTTGCATCGGCCTTGGTGTCGGCCAGTCCCTTGGCGCAATCGGTCGAACCGGTGCAGGCGATGATCTGTGCCAACGGCTGATCGGCGGAGCACAACAGCCCGGCGTCCTGCAACGCCGACAGCACCTGTGCACCCTGCCCGCTCGGGATATTCGGCAACAGCACGCTTTGCCAAGGGGTCAGGCGCAAGCTGCCATCGCCGAACCCGGTCGCCAGTTGCGCAACAGTGTTCAGCATCGCCGGATCAATGCGCCCTAATGGCACAGCACCGCCTACTGCTACCAGGCCGGTTTGCCGCTGTGGATAAATTCCCAAGTGCTGGTTCGGGCTGATTGCAGGACGACGCCAGGTGGTCACTTTTTGATCAGCTCGCAGTTCAACACTCAGACGCAGCTGTAATTGTTCAAGCAATTGCTGCGCCGAAACTTCCTCTAACAGATGTCGCATGCGCACCTGCTCGGGACGCGCCAGATCCAGAAACAGCTCCAGAACCGCCAATACCAGCTCCAGCCCGCTAGCCACCGGAACCGCTGCCAAGGGCGAACTTTGAGCAGGACAACCCGCAAGACCGAAGCCCAGCATGATATCGCCGTCCACGTTGAGCGCCGACAGCCACAGATCATGGGGATGTTCGAGCATCACCATGCCTTCGCCGCCGTCCAGAGACAGGGCGAACTTGGGCGACAGGTCATGAAAGCGCGGATTGCTTTCCAGCGCAGCCAGAATCTGCGCGGCCAAAGGTCGCACGTCCAGCAGCATCTGTGGGTCCAGGCCCGCCACGGGGCTGAGCATCAGGTTGCGCACGTCATCGCTGTCGGGGTTGTTCGGGCCGAGCCCGGCCCCGAGCAGCGTGTCGATCAGTTGCGCCTGTTGCTCACCAATGCCGCGAATCTGCAGGTTGGCGCGATTAGTGGCTTCGATCACCCCATGGGCGTAGGCGTGCGCCGCCTGTGCAACGGCGTTAGCCTGCGCCGCGTTGAGCGAGCCGCCTGCCAGCTTGATCCGGCAGATGCCGCCATCCAGTGCCGGGACGATACGCAGCAACCCCGGACAAGCCGAGGGGCGTAAGGACGTTAGAGGCGTGCGAGCGAACTTCGGCTCGGTCAATGGATCACCATCAATTGGTTTGAATAGGCACTTGTGTCTATCAGGCGCGGTATTATGCCTGCTTTGTCCGCAGGCATGAAAAGCCGCTCTGTCGGAAGATCGGATTGAGGTACGCAAATGTCGCCCTGGCTGACGGTCGTGGGAATTGGTGAAGACGGCTACAAAGGCCTTGGCAAGAACGCCCGGCACGCTCTATTGCACGCCGATCAGGTGTTCGGCGGGCCGCGTCAGCTGGAGTTGCTGCCGCCTTGCATCAAGGCTGAACGCCGCGCCTGGCCCAGCCCTTTCTCTCTGAACCCTGTGCTCGAACAACGCGGCGCTGAGGTGTGCGTGCTGGCCAGCGGCGATCCGATGCTGTTTGGGGTAGGCGCCAGCCTGACGCGCGTTGTGCCTGTCGAAGAAATGCTGATCCTGCCGGCACCCTCCTCCTATTCCCTGGCGGCGGCCCGTTTGGGCTGGCCGTTGCAGGACGTGGTCACGCTGTCCGTGGTGGCCCGACCGCTGGCCGCGTTGAATGCCCGGTTCCATCACGGTGTGCGCCTGCTGATTCTGAGTAATGACGGCACGAGCCCGGCGGCGATTGCCGGTTTGCTGCGTGAACGTGGTTTCGGCCCAAGCCACATGACCGTGCTTGAGCATCTGGGCGGTCCGGCCGAGCGTCGCGTGGACGGGTTGGCCAGTGAATGGGCCAACCCCGAAATCGCCGCCTTGAATGTAGTGGCGATCGATTGCCGTGCCGATGCCAGCGCGTTGCGTCTTTCGCCGTTGGCCGGTTTGCCCGATGAAGCCTTCGAGCATGACGGCCAACTGACTAAACGCGATGTGCGGGCGATCACCCTGGCGCGCCTGGCCCCGGTACCGGGCGAGTTATTGTGGGACGTCGGCGCGGGTTGCGGGTCGATTGGCATCGAATGGATGCGCGCCCATCCCACCTGCCGAACCCTGGCCATTGAAGCCGATGAAGGCCGCCAGCAACTGATCGAATTCAATCGCGATGCGCTGGGCGTGCCGGGCCTGCAACTGGTGCGCGGCAGTGCGCCTCAGGCGCTGGCCGGGCTGGAACGTCCCGATGCGATTTTTATCGGCGGCGGCGTAACCCGCCCCGGTGTGCTGGATACCTGCTGGCAGCAACTGCGCTCGGGCGGCCGACTGGTAGCCAATGCCGTCACATTGCAAAGCGAAGCAACGTTGATGGCCTGGCGTGATCTACATGGCGGTGAACTGACCCGCATCCACATCGCCCACGCCAAACCGCTGGGCGAATTCGATACGTGGCGTCAGGCTCTGCCTATCACTCTGCTGGATGTGGTCAAACCCTGATGCGTAACGAAACCGCAGAACAACCCGCCCCCTTGCGAAGTGGCCTGACCACCGGCAGTTGCGCAACCGCCACCAGTCTGGCGGCGGCGCGGTTGTTGTTGGGCGGTGAAGTCAACGATGCGGTGGAAATCGTCCTGCCCAAGGGCAAGCACGTGCAAATGCGCCTGGAGTTCTGCCGATTGGCGGGGGACGGTGCAGAAGCCGGTACTATCAAGGATGCCGGGGACGACCCCGACGTCACCCATGGCGCACTGGTTTTTTCCCGGGTGCGGCTGCTGGATGTTGCGACGGTAATTTTTATTGCAGGTCAGGGCGTAGGCACTGTCACGCGACCGGGTCTGGTCCTGAAAGTGGGCGAGCCGGCGATCAATCCGGTGCCACGGATGATGATCATCGAACACCTGCAAGCGCTGGCCAACGAGCTCAATTACACCGGCGGTTTTGAAATCACGGTCAATGTCGAAGGCGGTGAGGCCCTGGCGCTGAAGACCATGAATCCGCGCCTCGGAATTGTCGGCGGGCTGTCGATTCTGGGCACCAGCGGCATTGTCCGGCCATTCTCCTGCGCGGCCTATATTGCGTCGATCCACCAGGGCATCGACGTCGCCAAAACCAACGGTTATCAACACATCGCTGCCTGTACGGGCAACGCCAGCGAAGACACCATGCGCCGCTTCTATCAGATGCCGGACATCGCCTTGATCGAGATGGGCGACTTCGTCGGGGCTGTGCTCAAACACCTGCGCAAGGTGCCAGTGGCCAAACTGAGTATCTGCGGCGGGTTCGGCAAGATCAGCAAACTGGCTGCAAAACATATGGACCTGCACAGCCGTCATTCCAGCATCGACCTGCCGCAACTGGCGCGCTGGGCGGCGGATGGAGGAGCCGATGAAGCACTGCAGCAGGCCATTCTCGAAGCCAATACCAGCCAGCAGGCTCTGGCGATGTGCTCGGCAGCAGAGGTGCCGCTGGGTGACATCGTTTGCCAGCACGCACTGGACTTCGCCCGCAGCGTTGTGCCATCGCAGGTTGAAGTGGAAGTCTTCGCGATTGATCGTCAGGGCGGCATCGTCGGAACAGCCGGAGTCAGTGCTTGAAGCGCGTGTTATTGCTTGGCGGAGTGACCGACGCACTGACCATCGCCCGCACGCTGGGGCCGCAGCATATTTACAGCCTTGCAGGCGTAGGCCGGGTACCGACTGATCTTGTCTGCGAAGTGCGAGTCGGTGGTTACGGCGGCGCTGAAGGGCTGGCGCAGTTCATTACCGGGCAAGGCATCGATTTACTGGTCGACGCGACCCATCCTTACGCGGCCCAAATCAGCCAGAACGCGGCCCGCGCCGCCGGGCTCGCCAACGTGCCGTGCTGGGCATTGCGCAGGCCCGCCTGGCAACCGGGACCGGGCGACGATTGGCGCGAAGTGGCGGACTGGGCCGAGCTGATCAAAGCGCTGCAGCCCTTCAAGCGTCCATTGTTCACCTTGGGTCGTGAACCCTTGCAGCATCTGGATGAAATCCCCACACATCAGTTCTGGACGTTACGCGCCCTCGAAAATACCCTGCGCGACGTGCCGCAGCACGAGCGCTGCGAAGTCATCGGTGCGCGTGGTCCGTTTCTGCTTGAGGACGAGCGCGCGCTCTTTGAGAGGCGCACCATTGACGTGCTGATCAGCAAGAACAGCGGTGGTGATGCGACCGAGGCCAAGCTGGAAGTCGCGCGGGAACTGAAAGTGCCGGTGTTGATACTCCAGCGTCCGGAGTTACCGCAGGTGGATCGGGAGTTTGGTTCTGCGGCGGCATTGCTTGAGGCGCTGGATCAGTATCAGCTCTGATGCTGATTGCTGAAGGATTTTTTACCTGTAGGAGCGCGCTTGCCCGCGATTCGGTGTGTCAGCCAATAAATATATCGGCTGTGCTGACGTTATCGTCCGGATGCGGCCCAGACCAAGCGCGCTCCTGCAGGTCCTACGTTGCTTTGCGACAGCGCGGCATCGCGCCACATTCCGGGCTTTTTACATCGCTAGGCTGTTCAGGCTAAATGGCAGCTCAATCGACAGGAGTCTCTTTAATGTTGAAGCACCTGCTCATGCTGACAGCGTTGTTGCTGCCAGTGAGTTACGCCAACGCCAATGACTATCGCGCCGCCGAGCTGAATATTGCCAGCCCATGGTCAATGGAGCTGCCGCCGAATGCGCCCAACGTCGCGGCCTATTTTGTCATTCACAACAATGGGCAGAGCACAGACCGCCTGCTCAGCGTAGACACGCCCATCGCAGGCACGGCTCAGCTTCACGAACACGTTCACGCCAACGGTTTGATGAAGATGCAGCAAGTGCCAAACGTGGAAGTCCCGGCGGGAGGCGACGCCGTATTCGCGCCAATGGGTTATCACGTCATGCTGCTGGACCTGAAGGACAAGGCTGCGCTTACGGAGGGTAAAAGCTTCCCGTTGACCCTGCATTTCGAGAAGTCAGGTGCGGTCACGGTAGAGGTCGAAGTGCTGAAGCAGCCGCCTGGGGCATCCGCGCACAGTCATTGACAGGGTTTTGATCTTGTAGGACTGGCTTTAGCCAGGAGGGCCGCATCCCTGACGACGAAAATGCTGTGAATCTATCGGCCCTTTCGCGAATGAATTCGCTCCCACAAGATATGCATCAACCTCAAGTTCACCGCTAAAGCCAGTCCTACAGGGCTCACAGACCTGATGCCTACAGCTCTTGCAGAATAACCCCAACAAGAAAAGCCCTCCAGCCGACAGACACCCTCCCCTAAATCCGATTTCGTGAGCTGCATCTTTCACAAAACGAAACGGAATCATGACGACTCAATCTGCTTCACCCGCTGCCAGCAACGCGACGTACCCACCCGATTTGCGTACCGTCGCAGAACAGGAGTTTCTGCGCCTGCTCAAGCGCGATCACCCTGGCGTCAGCATCGACATCAACCACACCTGGCTGACGTCCTACATGCTGAAAAGCCTGACGATCCCGCCTTTCACCCAGTTACCCGTGCAAGGCCACCCCACCATTGAACGCTCACTGCGTCAGTTCCGGTATTCGGAACCGGTTCGAGCCACGCTCCTCGATCATGCTCTGGGTCGCAAGAGTTTCGATTTGTCGGCCCACGCAGGCTTCTACAAAGCCGCCGACACAGTGGCTGAATCCGACGAAATCGCGCATCTCGAATGTGAGCACATTCTGAATCTGTACACGAACTTCAACAGTGCGCTTGAGCCTGCTTATCGCCAGCAATTGGCTGACTACTGGAGCTACCTGGACAAGGGCATCAGCCGACGCGAGCGATTCATCACCGAGCGCAAAAAAGCATTACGGCTGGAGTCCGAAGCGGCAGTCGAGCAAAACCTGCTCACTATTAGCCAGCACGCCATGCTTGAAGATCAACTCAACAGGCCACGTACCGCCGATGACGACACCGTCCAGAAATACGGGGCCTTTCAACTGGCACTGACAGATGGCCAGGGCGAAGTGCATATTTTTCCCGGGGCGTTTGTCCTCACGCACACCCATAGTCTGGTCCCGCCCGCATTGAATGACAGCAGTCTGGGGGAGGTGTTGCTGCGCACTGAACATCAAGGCCTGGAAGGCTTTGCAAACATCGCAGCGATGATCCACTCGCTGGAGATGCGCTTTAGTGACGCCATACAAAAACAGGTTGTACTGCAAAACCTCAGCGCCGCGTCTCGGGCTAAACTCCTCACATTCCCGACCAAAGCCCCAATGTGGCGCTTGTCGGTCATGGATGGCGATCTACTGCAGGTGTTGTTTGACCAACAGTTAGCCAGACAACAGGCCGATTTCAGTTATCTGTTAGGCCAGGCAAAAGCGCTGAAGACGGACGCAGATCAGTTTGCGCGCACCCTGCCGCAGCGACTTGCGCAGGCTGCGCATCTGGACAATGCGCTGATGCTTGATCGCAACGACCATCGACTGATCGCTGGCAGCATGCCGCACTGGTGGTCAACAGTCAGCCACGAGCACCAGCAACGCTGGGTGGCTGCCGCGCAGGATTACAGTAAATCGATCATCCAGCTGCATCATCTGTGCAAAAACATACCCGATGGCCCGCAACCTCAGGGAAGTCATCAGACAGCCTGGCTTGAGAACGTGAGAAGCCTCGCCATCGCCCAATTGCGCATGGACCAGGTACGGGCTCAGGCTGACCCGCTACCCGACGCGGCCAAGGCATGGATGAAGGTCATCATTGATAACCCCTGCGTCGAGACCCGGCAGCAGGTCGATGGCAAAACGATCAACCTCGACTTCATGATCCTTGAGCAACACCCGATCCCTGACGTCATGCGTATCGCACCGCAAGATTCAACAGCCGATCAGCCGATGTTGCTCTGTACCCTCAATGCCCCGGACAGTCGGGTATTTCGCTGGTACCCCAACGAGAAGGCCATGCGTGAGCAGTTTCTGGATCATCCCGACTTCACCCGATACCTGCTACGCCAGTTACCCGAGGAAAGTCGCCCGGTTGAATGCAGCGCCGAAGAGTACGAGCAATGGCTCAAGCACTTTCGTGCACGGGAAACGTACAAACACCTGAAAGCGCCAGCCAGGCTACCCAGCTTTATTTTTGGTGAACCTGATTACGTTGAGGAGGGCGAGGACTACCTCATGACCCATCACGACCTCAAGCATAACCGCAGGCATGAGCTTCACTTCCGTCCCGAAGTGATCAAAAAACACGGTTCATTGTTTGGCAGCATCGCGCTGAATATTGCCATGCTGTTCATTCCATCACCGGTACTCATTGCCTTGGCGGCGGGTATAGGCCTGTTCAAACTCTGGGAGGCTTTTCAACATCTCAGAGAAGGTGATTACCATGGTGCTGCCTTCGAGTTGTTGTGTGCGGTTGGCTACCTTGGCGCTGCTGCACTGGGTCGCTGGGTCATAAATCGCGAGCCTTTCACCCCGCTGGAGGATCTGCGATCAGCCACGCCACTGGTACAGCGCACCACCTCTGAAGGTGAGGAGCAGATCGGCTATCTGGAATCATCCAGCCCTACATCGCAACGCACAGACCTTGACGCCGTTGTGCCCTACGATGCTAACCAGTTCCATGCTGTCCAGATAGGCGAGCAGCAATACTTCATCAAACGTCAGCCCTGGCTATTCGGCCACTGTCGGCTCTATCGGGTAGACGTCACTAATCCCGACTTGCTGATTGCAGAGCGCGCCTACGCCGTGGAATCCAGCCCGGGCGTCTGGAGCAAAATAGAAACCCTGCGCACCCGGATAAGCAGCCTGCTGTTGAGGCAGTCGGATAGGGAACTGGGCGATGTAACAAGGGATTGGCCGAGCTCGGCGGAGGAGGTCAGCACCGTCTCCAAACTGGCATTCAATCGTAACTATCTGCATCTGGCACAAACCTCCAACGCCAGCGAACTGCCTGAAATACTGGATTACTGTGAAGGCGGCTCGCAGCCCATCAACAGCCTGCTGCGCGCCAGAATGCGCACACCGTGGACCCTTCGTTTTCTGAACGAGTTCTATTGCCTCAACGAATATCAGGGGCGGGCTTATCGCGCAGCATTGGTCAGCGCCGCCGGGCTGCGAAAACTGACCACCGAGATCGGACAGGTGTTCGTCGATAACGGTATTCAGTCTGCTTCTGTCAGCCGCTGGAGCAGCGAGCAGTGGAGCCGCGACGGATTCATCCGCGAGGCGGCCGGCAGTGAAGACAGCACCGTATTTGTCATTTTCAATGAGTCTGTGCCGAAGAAAAACCTGTTCACCAGCTTTTTGGGGGACCACGTGGCGATTGCACCCTCAACTCCGTTGCAACTGGTTGCAAGCCGCTTGGTCGGCAAGCGTTTCTACGTTTACTTCAAAAGCCCGGCCGCCACTCCGGAAAAGATGTTTGATCTTTATTCCGGCAATACCGAACTGATGCTCTGACGATCAAGCACCAATAAGGCGCAATGCCACGCACCAGTGCGCAGGACAAGTTCCACACTGGTGCGCAACATTCCTGTCCAACAAGACAACTTCCCGTTCAGGCGCGCTATTTCGCGCCTTGGCCCAGCCTTTGCTAAACAGGAATCAGATATGCGTTATCTCGTGTGCCCCATCGAATACCAATAACGGAGCTAGCCCAATGAAGCGTCGCAGTCTGATCAAAGCGTTTACCCTGTCCGCGTCCATCGCGGCCATGGGCCTTACATGGACCGTTCAAGCTGCCGAGACCATCAAGGTCGGCATTCTGCATTCGCTGTCGGGCACCATGGCTATCTCCGAAACATCGCTCAAAGACATGGCGTTGATGACCATCGACGAAATCAACGCCAAGGGCGGCGTCAACGGCAAGATGCTGGAAGCAGTAGTCGTTGACCCGGCGTCCAACTGGCCGTTGTTCGCTGAAAAAGGTCGTCAGTTGCTGACTCAGGACAAGGTTGCCGTGGTGTTCGGCTGCTGGACCTCGGTATCACGCAAATCCGTGCTGCCGGTGTTCGAAGAACTCAACGGCCTGCTGTTCTACCCGGTTCAATACGAAGGCGAAGAAATGTCGCCCAACGTGTTCTACACCGGCGCAGCGCCTAACCAACAGGCGATTCCTGCGGTCGAGTACCTGATGAGCGAAGACGGTGGCGCAGCCAAGCGTTACTTCCTGCTGGGCACCGACTACGTTTACCCACGCACTACCAACAAGATTCTACGCTCGTTCCTGCACTCCAAAGGTGTAGCGGACAAGGACATCGAAGAGGTCTACACCCCGTTCGGCCACGCTGACTATCAAACCATCGTTGCCAACATCAAGAAGTTCTCTGCGGGCGGCAAGACGGCTGTTATCTCGACCGTCAACGGCGACTCCAACGTGCCGTTCTACAAAGAACTGGCCAACCAGGGCCTGAAGGCTACCGACGTTCCGGTTGTAGCGTTCTCGGTGGGTGAAGAAGAACTGCGCGGCATCGACACCAAACCGCTGGTGGGTCACCTGGCCGCCTGGAACTACTTCCAGTCCGTCGAGAACCCGGTCAACACCAAGTTCGTTGCTGACTGGAAAGCCTACGCCAAGAAGAAAAACCTGCCGGGTGCAGACAAAGCCGTCACCAACGACCCGATGGAAGCCACTTACGTGGGCATCCACATGTGGGCGCAAGCGGTCGAGAAAGCCAAGTCCACCGATGTGGATAAAGTCCGCGAAGCCATGGCTGGCCAGACTTTCGCCGCGCCGTCGGGCTTCACCCTGACCATGGACAAGACCAACCATCACCTGCACAAGCCAGTGATGATCGGCGAAGTCGAGGACAACGGTCAGTTCAACGTCGTCTGGCAGACCAAAGAGCCTATCCGCGCCCAGCCATGGAGCCCGTACATCCCGGGTAACGACAAGAAGCCGGATCATGCGGTGAAGAGTAACTAAGTAAAGCGATGGCCCCTGCGTTCTGCGCCGGGGCCATCAAAAATTGTTGTTTGAAACGACGCCTTCGCGAATGAATTCGCTCCCACATTGAAATACGTTCCACCTGTGGGAGCGAATTCATTCGCGAAATGCCTCAACACGGTTTCCTGTTGGAATACCGTCGCCGACATCCAGGCTAATGCCATGCCCAACATTCTGTACCGCTTCATCTTCACCCTCGCCTTGCTGCTGCCCATGGCGGCACAGGCCAGCGATGCCGGTGATTTCGTGGCGGCCAGTTCCGCACAACAGGCCGAACTCCTCGAGAGCTGGGCCGCCCAGCCCATTCCGGAACGCATTGATTTGATCAATGCCCTGCAGGAAGGCCGAGTCGCTGCTGACAGCAGCAAACGTGCATTTATCGAAACCGGCGACAAATACGTCGCGGTCGATGCTGATACGCCAACAACCGATGAGCCGCGCAAACTGCGCCTGAATAACCGCTTGCGTGGTTTGGTCGATACCGCACTGGCCAGCCACCAACTGCTGTCTGAGGATGCAAAGCTGCGTCTGTCAGCGGCGCTGCAATTGCAAAAATCAGCCCGCCCTGCTCAGTTGCCATTCCTGAGCGTGCGACTGGCCGATGAGAAAGATGATGACGTCCACGACGCACTCACACTGGCACTGGCCAATCTGCAACTGGTTGACTCCAGCCCGACCGTCCGCCTGGCGGCCGTGCGCCTGCTCGGTGAAACCGGTGATCCGCTGGCCCGCACTCGTCTTGAAACCTTGTTGGCACCGGGCGTTGAAACTGACGCCAGTGTGCGTATCGCAGCCGAAACCAGCCTGGCGCAAGTCAAACGCAAACTGATGGTAGGCGAGTTACTCGGTCAGGCTTTCAGCGGCATGTCGCTGGGCTCGATTCTGCTGCTTGCGGCGCTCGGTCTGGCAATCACCTTCGGTTTGCTGGGCGTGATCAACATGGCCCACGGCGAAATGCTGATGCTTGGGGCGTACTCCACGTATGTCGTGCAGTTGATGTTCCAGCGCTATGCGCCGGGTGCTATCGAGTATTACCCGCTGATTGCCTTGCCAGTGGCATTTTTCGTTACGGCGGCCATCGGCATGGCACTGGAGCGCACGGTGATCCGCCATCTGTATGGCCGACCACTGGAAACCCTGCTTGCCACCTGGGGTATCAGCCTGATGCTGATACAGGCCGTGCGTCTGGCCTTCGGTGCGCAGAACGTTGAAGTGGCCAACCCTGAATGGCTCTCTGGCGGGTTCCAAGTACTGCCCAACCTCGTACTGCCCTACAACCGCATCGTGATCATTGCGTTTGCGCTATTCGTAGTGGTGTTGACCTGGCTGCTGCTGAACAAAACCCGCTTGGGCCTGAACGTGCGTGCCGTGACCCAGAACCGCAACATGGCCGCCTGCTGCGGTGTGCCGACCGGGCGCATCGACATGATGGCCTTCGGGCTCGGCTCCGGCATTGCCGGGCTGGGCGGCGTAGCCCTGAGTCAGATCGGCAACGTCGGCCCGGACCTGGGCCAGAGCTACATCATTGACTCGTTCCTGGTGGTGGTGCTCGGCGGTGTCGGGCAACTGGCCGGTAGCGTCATGGCGGCCTTCGGTCTGGGCATCGCCAACAAGATTCTCGAACCGCAAATCGGCGCTGTATTAGGCAAGATCCTGATCCTGGCACTGATCATTCTGTTTATCCAGAAACGTCCGCAAGGCCTCTTCGCATTGAAAGGACGGGTGATCGACTGATGAACCAACCATTGATGGTCACTGCCGCACAAAAAGTCGGCCCCAAAGGTACTGTGGCGGTTGGCGTTGTCGTGCTGGCAATTCTGCTCGCGATGCCACTGCTGTCCTTGCTGCCTGCCGATAACAGCTTTCAGGTGTCGGCCTACACCCTGACGCTGGTAGGCAAGATTCTCTGTTACGCCATCGTCGCGCTGGCACTGGATCTGGTCTGGGGTTACGCCGGTTTGCTCTCCTTGGGCCATGGCCTGTTCTTCGCACTCGGCGGCTATGCCATGGGCATGTACCTGATGCGCGAAGCGGCGGGCGATGGCTTGCCCGCATTCATGACCTTTCTGTCATGGACCGAACTGCCGTGGTATTGGGCAGGTACGGATAACTTCCTGTGGGCCATGTGTCTTGTAGTGTTGGCGCCGGGTCTGCTGGCGCTGGTGTTCGGATTCTTCGCCTTCCGTTCGCGGATCAAAGGCGTGTATTTCTCGATCATGACGCAGGCCCTGACCTTCGCCGGTATGTTGCTGTTCTTCCGTAATGAAACCGGTTTTGGCGGCAACAACGGCTTCACCAACTTCCGCAGCATTCTCGGTTTCAGCATCAGCTCTCAAGGCACCCGCGCCACGCTGTTTCTGGCGACTGTGATCCTGCTGGTGGCGAGCCTGTATGTGGGTTGGCGTCTGGCGCAGAGCAAGTTTGGCCGGGTGCTGACCGCCCTGCGCGATGCCGAAAACCGCCTGATGTTCTGCGGCTACGACCCGCGTGGTTTCAAACTGTTTGTCTGGGTATTGAGCGCAGTGCTGTGTGGTTTGGCTGGCGCGCTGTATGTGCCGCAGGTCGGCATCATCAACCCGAGCGAAATGTCACCGACCAATTCCATTGAAGCCGCCGTCTGGGTAGCACTTGGCGGGCGCGGAACGCTGATCGGCCCGCTGCTGGGTGCCGGCCTCGTGAACGGCATGAAGAGCTGGTTCACCGTAGCCTTCCCGGAGTACTGGCTGTTCTTCCTCGGCGCGCTGTTCATCATCGTCACGCTGTATCTGCCTAAAGGCGTGATCGGTTTGCTCAAGAAGAGGGGCGAACAATGAAAACCACTCCGACACCGGCATTCATGCTCGAACCTATTCTCGACCCCAATGCTGATGCAGGCACCAGTCGCGATTCGATTGGCCTGGGGCAAAGCGTCGGCAAAGGGCTGAACACGCGCCACGGCACGATCCTTACGCTGGAAGACATCAGCGTCAGTTTCGATGGTTTCAAGGCACTCAACGACCTGAATCTGTACATCAGCGTCGGCGAACTGCGCTGCATCATCGGCCCCAATGGCGCGGGCAAGACCACGCTGATGGACGTGATAACCGGCAAGACTCGCCCAAGTCACGGCAAGGCCTGGTTCGGTGAAACCCTGGACCTGACGCAGATGAGCGAAGTGGAAATTGCTCAGGCGGGCATCGGACGCAAGTTTCAGAAGCCCACTGTGTTTGAAGCCTTGAGCGTGTTCGAAAACCTCGAACTGGCGCAGAAGACTGATAAATCGGTGTGGGCCAGCCTGAGGGCGAAACTCAGCGGCGAACAACGCGACCGCATCGACGAAGTACTGGAAACCATACGATTGACATCGTCCATGCAGCGCCCGGCCGGTCTGCTTTCACACGGTCAAAAACAGTTTCTGGAAATCGGCATGTTGCTGGTCCAGGATCCGCAATTGCTGCTGCTCGACGAGCCAGTCGCAGGCATGACCGACGCCGAAACCGAATTCACCGCCGAGCTGTTCAAGAGCCTGGCGGTCAAGCATTCGTTGATGGTGGTGGAACATGACATGGGCTTTGTGGGTTCGATTGCCGACCACGTGACCGTGCTGCATCAGGGCAGCGTATTGGCCGAAGGCTCGCTGGCGGATGTGCAGGCGGATGAAAGGGTCATCGAAGTGTATTTGGGTCGCTAAAGCGCCCAGCTGCAAGCTTCTAGCTGCAAGCGACAAGTTAGAAGCCAAAGCAAAACCCGCTTTTTCTTACAGCTTGAAGCTTGCCGCTTGAAGCTGATGATCGAGGAACTCAAATGCTGCACGTTAGCCAACTTCATCAGTACTACGGCGGTAGCCACATCCTGCGCGGGCTGTCCTTTGATGTGAAGGTCGGCGAAGTAACGTGCCTGCTGGGCCGTAACGGCGTGGGCAAAACCACTTTGCTCAAGGTGCTCATGGGCCTGCTGCCTGCAAAAGAAGGCGCAGTGCAATGGGAAGGCAAGAAGATCACCGGTTTCAAACCTCATCAACGGGTGCACGCCGGGATCGCTTACGTGCCACAGGGCCGGGAAATTTTTGGCCGGTTGACCGTGGAAGAGAACCTGTTGATGGGGCTGTCGCGATTCCCGGGCTCTGAAGCAAAGGAAGTCCCGGCATTCATTTACGAGCTGTTCCCTGTGTTGCTGCAGATGAAGCATCGACGCGGCGGCGACCTGTCCGGCGGTCAACAGCAGCAACTGGCGATTGGTCGTGCGCTGGCCAGCCGTCCACGCTTGCTAATCCTCGATGAGCCCACCGAAGGCATTCAGCCGTCGGTGATCAAGGAAATCGGCGTAGTGATCAAGAAGCTCGCGGAGCGAGGCGACATGGCTATTCTGCTGGTTGAACAGTTTTACGACTTCGCCGCCGAGCTGGCCGACCAGTATCTGGTGATGTCCCGTGGCGAGATCGTTCAGCAGGGCCGGGGCGAGAATATGGAAGCCGAAGGCGTGCGTGGTCTGGTGACCATCTGAGTGGTATTCCGTTAAGGTGCAGTTTCCAGAACTGTTGTTTTCCAAAAGCATGAAAGCGATCACATGAATCTTCCCGCCCACACCGCATTGTTCACGCCCAGCTGGCATGCCGAGCTGGAGCTGGGCTACGGTCGTTTTGGCGACAGCACGCGACCGACCCAGCGCCGCCACAAAGGGCCGCTGCGGGTACAAAAACACCTGTACGCCGAAGGCCCGGAAGTTTGCCAGCACATTATTGTTCATCCACCCGGTGGCATTGCCGGCGGCGACCGACTGGACATCAGTGCCAGCGTTGGCCCTGATGCCTGGGCACAATTGACCAGCCCCGGCGCAGCCAAGTGGTATCGCGCGGCTGGTCCGGCGTATCAGCAACTTGACCTGACTGTCGCGCCCGGTGCGACGCTGGAATGGCTGCCGCAGGAAACCATCGTGTTCAGTGCCGCACAGGCCGAACTGACCACTCGCATCGATCTGCAAGGCGATGCGCGGCTGCTTTACTGGGACGTCGTGGCGCTGGGCAGACCGGCGAGCGGCGAGCGCTTCGAGACCGGGCATTTCCAGGCGCATCTGGATGTGCGCCGCGACGGCAAGTTGCTGTGGCATGAACGGCAACGCATCATCGGTGGCGACGGCTTGCTCCAGTCACCGATTGGTCTGGATGGCAAAACCGTATTTGGCACGTTGCTGGTCACCGGCGACATTGACAGCGAATTGCTTGAGGCCTGCCGATCGGTGCCCAATCCGGTACGCGGTGATCTGACCCAACTGCCCGGTTTGCTGGTTGCCCGCTGTCTGGCTGATGAGGCGCTGCATGCCCGGGCCTGGATGATCGAATTATGGAAACTGCTGCGCCCGGCGGTGCTGGGCCGCGAAGCGGTGGCGCCGAGGATCTGGAGTACTTGATCCTGTGGGAGCGAGGCTTGCCCGCGATAAGAGCGACGCGATCTAAAGTGAACCGCGTCCAGCCTTATCGCGGGCAAGCCCAGCTCCCACAGGTAAAGCAATCAAACTCACACACGGAACCAACATGGATCTCACCCCACGCGAAAAAGACAAGATGCTGATTTTCACCGCAGGCCTGGTTGCCGAACGGCGGCTGGCCCGTGGCGTGAAGCTCAACTACCCGGAAGCCATGGCTTACATCTCGGCGGCGTTGCTTGAAGGCGCGCGCGACGGGCAAACCGTCGCGGATCTGATGCACTACGGCACAACGCTGCTGACTCGCGAACAGGTCATGGAAGGCATCCCGGAAATGATTCCTGAAATTCAGGTCGAAGCGACTTTCCCGGACGGCACCAAGCTGGTCACCGTGCACCAGCCTATCGCCTGACCCCGAACGAGACTCTGGAACTGATCATGAGCCATACGATTCGCGACGCCCTCCCGGCTGATCTGCCGGGCATCCTGGCGATTTATACCGACGCAGTGCTTAACACCACCGCGATCTGGAACGAGCAACCGGTAGATCTGGCCAATCGTCAGGCCTGGTTCGATGCGCGCCAGACTCAGGGTTATCCGATTCTGGTCGCCATTGACGATGACGGCCAGGTCACGGGTTATTCGTCGTTTGGCGACTGGCGCCCTTTTGAAGGCTTCCGTCACACCGTAGAGCATTCCGTCTACGTGCGCGCCGATCAGCGCGGCAAAGGCCTCGGCCCCAAGTTGATGAACGCTCTGATCGACCGCGCTCGCCTGTGCGACAAACACATCATGGTCGCGGCGATTGAAAGCGGCAACGCGGCCTCTATCAGCCTGCATGAACGACTGGGCTTCATCACGACCGGCCAGATGCCACAGGTCGGCACTAAATTTGGACGCTGGCTGGACCTGACATTCATGCAACTGGATTTGTCACCCGGCGCATCGGCCCCACCGTCACAAGCTCCCGTTTCCAACTGAGAGGCGATCATGAATCCTGCCCAGCTACGCCGCGTCACGGATGAAAGTTTTGCTCACTACCGCCACGGACTGGCGACCTTACTGCTGGACGCTGTGAACAACGGCGCATCGGTGGGTTTCATGGCCGACTTGACCTTCGAAGACGCGTACGCCTGGTGCGACGGACTTCGGGAAGACGTCGCCAACGGCAACCTGCTGTTGTGGGTTGTGGTTGAGGATGAGCAGGTACTGGCCAGCACTCAGCTCGCTCTTTGCCAGAAGGCCAATGGCCTGAACCGTGCCGAGGTGCAAAAACTGATGGTGCTCAAAGAAGCGCGACGGCGCGGCTTGGGGCAGCAATTGATGCAAGCGCTGGAACAGGCGGCGCGTCAGCTCAAGCGCGGCTTGTTGTTTCTCGACACCGAAGCCGGATCACCCGCCGAAGCGTTCTATCTTTCGCTGGGCTACACCCGCGTCGGCGAACTGCCCAACTACTGCCAAAGCCCGGACGGCCGTTATACGCCGACCGCTATCTACTTCAAGACCTTGGGACAACCCGCATGATTCCTGGCCAATACCAGATTCAACCCGGTGAAATCGAACTCAATGCCGGGCGCAGGACCATCAGCCTAAACGTCGCCAACAGTGGTGACCGGCCGATTCAGGTCGGCTCGCATTTCCATTTTTTTGAAACCAACGACGCCCTCACCTTCGACCGCGCCGCCAGCCGCGGCATGCGCCTGAACATTCCGGCCGGCACCGCCGTGCGCTTCGAACCAGGGCAGTCGCGGGATGTGGAATTGGTGGATCTGGCCGGGCATCGGCGGGTGTTCGGCTTTGCCGGGCGGGTGATGGGTGATCTCTAACCCCGGTAGGAGCGCGCTTGCCCGCGATAAAGTCGGAACGACTTTCCTGCGGCGGTGTGTTCACTGATTTTGCGACTGCTTCGCAGCCGATCGCGGGCAAGCGCGCTCCTACAGTCCGCGTTTCAGCACTGCACTTTTTGAATTCAAGGAATCGCCATGAAGATTTCCAGACAAGCCTATGCCGACATGTTCGGCCCCACCGTGGGCGACCGGGTACGGTTGGCCGACACCGAGCTGTGGATTGAGGTCGAGAAAGACTTCACGACTTACGGCGAAGAAGTGAAATTCGGGGGTGGCAAGGTCATCCGTGACGGCATGGGCCAGGGTCAATTACTGGCGGCCGAAGTCGTCGACACGCTGATCACCAACGCCTTGATCGTCGACCACTGGGGCATCGTCAAAGCCGACGTGGGCCTCAAGAACGGTCGCATTGCGGCCATCGGCAAAGCGGGCAATCCGGACATCCAGCCCGACGTGACCATCGCCATCGGCGCCTCCACTGAAATCATTGCCGGCGAAGGCATGATCCTCACTGCGGGCGGCGTCGACACGCACATCCACTTCATCTGCCCGCAGCAGATCGAAGAAGCGTTGATGAGCGGCGTGACCACCATGATCGGCGGCGGTACCGGCCCGGCAACCGGCACCAACGCAACCACCGTGACGCCTGGCCCCTGGCACATGGCGCGCATGCTTCAAGCGGCCGACTCCTTCCCGATGAACATCGGCTTTACCGGCAAAGGCAACGTCAGCCTGCCTGGGCCGCTTGTGGAGCAAGTCAAAGCCGGTGCAATTGGTCTGAAGCTGCACGAAGACTGGGGCACCACGCCAGCGGCCATCGATAACTGCCTGAGCGTCGCCGACGAATACGATGTGCAGGTTGCGATCCACACCGACACCCTGAATGAATCCGGCTTTGTCGAAACGACGCTGGCGGCGTTCAAGAACCGCACGATTCACACCTATCACACCGAAGGTGCGGGCGGCGGTCACGCGCCGGACATCATCAAGGCCTGCGGCTTCCCCAACGTCTTGCCTAGCTCGACCAATCCGACCCGGCCGTTCACGCGCAACACCATCGACGAACACCTGGACATGCTGATGGTCTGCCATCACCTGGACCCAAGCATCGCCGAAGACGTAGCCTTCGCTGAAAGCCGTATTCGCCGGGAAACCATTGCTGCCGAAGACATCCTGCACGACCTGGGTGCCTTCTCGATGCTCAGCTCCGACAGTCAGGCCATGGGCCGGGTTGGCGAGGTGATCATGCGCACCTGGCAAACCGCCGACAAGATGAAGCGCCAGCGTGGTCCGCTGCCTGGCGATGGTGAAGGCAACGATAACTTCCGCGCCAAACGCTACATCGCCAAATACACCATCAACCCGGCAATCACCCACGGCATAAGCCATGAAGTCGGCTCGGTGGAAGTGGGTAAATGGGCTGATCTGGTGCTGTGGCGCCCTGCGTTCTTCGGCGTCAAACCGACCCTGATCCTCAAGGGCGGAGCGATTGCCGCGAGCCTGATGGGCGACGCCAACGCATCGATTCCGACACCGCAGCCCGTGCATTATCGTCCGATGTTCGCCAGCTACGGCAGTTCGTTGCACGCTACCAGCCTGACCTTCATCAGCCAGGCAGCGTTCGACGCCGGTGTGCCTGAATCACTGGGGCTGAAAAAGGTGATCAGCGTCGTCAAAGGCTGCCGGTCCGTGCAGAAGAAAGACCTGATCCACAACGACTACCTGCCGAAAATCGACGTCGACCCACAGACTTATCAGGTCAAGGCAGACGGTGTACTGCTGTGGTGCGAGCCGGCGGATGTCCTGCCAATGGCGCAGCGGTATTTCCTGTTCTGATCCACTACACTCGCAAATAAGGCAGCTACGGCTGCCTTTATTTTTTGCCGACAAGCCTGGCCGCTGCTTGCCTCTTTTGCCGGAAATGACCTTGGCCTCCGGTCGCTGTCTCGATACCCGAAGGTTAAAGGCTGTAAGATGCGCCATCTTCATTACAGCTCCCGCAGCAAGGTAACCGGCCATGCGCCTCTCGGACTTCATCGTTGCTCATGTGGATCGTATCGTCGACGAGTGGGAAAACTTCGCAAAAACCATCAAGCCTGCCGCCGATGCCATGAACAGTGTCGAGTTGCGCGATCACGCCCAAGCCATTCTGCTGGCCGCAGCACGGGACATGAACACCTCGCAGACCAAAAGCGAGCAAGCGGCCAAGTCAAAGGGCGCAGACCTGCAAAAGACACCCAGCCTTGACGAAGCGGCCGCCAGCCACGGCGAACTGCGGCACATGGTCGGGTTTGATCTGGTGCAGATGACTTCCGAGTTCCGCCATCTGCGCGCCAGTGTCATCCGGTTGTGGGTCGAAAGCCTGAAAACGCCTGACCTGGCCTACTTCACTGACATGATCCGCTTCAACGAAGCCATTGACGAAGCCCTGGCCGAATCGACTGCGGCGTATGCCGAGCAGGTGGCACGTTCGCGAGATATCTTCCTGGCCATTCTTGGCCATGACCTGCGCGCACCTCTGCAAGCGGTGAGCATGTCCGCCGACCTGCTGGAGCACAGAAAAGAACTTGATGCGAAGTCCCAGGGCTACGTTTCGAGGATCAAGAGCAGCACTCGACACATGGGCGCGATGGTCAGCGATCTGCTGGAGTTCGTGCGCAGCCGCCTTGGTGCCAGCCTGCCGGTTGAACGCAATGCAATGGACCTGGGCAAAGCGTGCCGCGAGGCCATCGATGAAGCCTGTGCCGGTCGCCCGGACTCACATCCGCATCTGGTCGTGGAGGGCGATACGGTCGGTCATTGGGATCGCGGACGTATCGACCAGTTATTGCAGAACCTGATCGGCAATGCCCTGCAGCATGGCAAGGGGGAGGAAGAGGTCAACGTCAAAGTCTGCGGTGAGCAGGATCATGTGCAGTTGATCGTGCACAACCTCGGCGACCCCATTTCCGAAGACGCCATCGGCAGCATCTTTGACCCATTGGTACGCGCCATCAGCGAGGGCTCGACGCCCAGCGGTCGGTCAACCAGCCTTGGTCTGGGCCTGTTCATCGTCAAGGAAGTGGTCAACGCCCACGGCGGCAGCATTACCGTGACGTCTAACGTAGGTGACGGGACGACGTTTACGGTGGTGTTGCCGAAGAGCGTTTAGCTGACTGGATGGATGCAATCTCATGTGGGAGCCGGGCTTGCCCGCGATAATGCCGCCGCGTATGTCAGTCAAATCGCGTTGATCTTATCGCGGGCAAGCCCGGCTCCCACATAAAAACCGCATTTATGGGAGCGGCCGCAGCCGGAGCTTGACTCACCACTGCGCCCGCGGATCAAACGCTGCCTTGTCAGCCAGTTTTTTCCACAGTTCCTGAGTCGCCTCATCGCTGGACCTTGGCATTACCACTTTGATCTGCGCGAGCAAGTCGCCACGCTGTCCTTGTTTGTTCAGCAAGCCATTGCCTTTGATGCGCAGTCGCTGACCATTCTGACTGTCGGGACGGACAGTAAGGTTGATCTTGCCCGTGAGGGTCGGCACAGCGACTTTGGCACCCAACGCAGCTTCCCATGGGGCCACGGGCACAGTGATGATCAGGTCATGGCCTTCGACTTCGAACTTCGGATGCGGCGCGAGGCGGATGATCAGGTACAGATCACCGCTCTCACCCCCTGCAACACCTGGCGCACCCTGCCCCTTGAGGCGAATACGCTCGCCGTCGGTGACACCGGCAGGAATCTTCACATTCAGCGTCTTGGTGACATCAGCCACACGCTGGCCCGCTGCATTGTGTTGCGGCACCTTGAAGCTGACCTGCTTGGATTCGCCCGACAGGGTCTCCTCCAGGAAGATAGCCAACTCCATTTCGACGTCTTGTCCCTTGCGCCCAGGGTTGCGAGATCGGCCGCCCTGCTGCGGACGACCACCAAAGATCGAGCTGAAGAAGTCGGAGAAGTCGCCGTTATCAGCGCCGCCAAACCCGCCCGCACCCGCTCGGCTCTGCCAGCCCGGTGGTGCCTGGAAGGGTTGGCCCTGGCGACCGTATTTGCGTAAGTCGTCGTATTCGGCGCGCTTTTCAGGGCTGCTCAGCACCTCGTACGCTTCGTTCGCTTCTTTGAATTTTTCTTCCGCGCCAGCCTCTTTGCTGACGTCCGGGTGATACTTGCGCGCCAACTTGCGGTAAGCGACCTTGATCGCTTTCTCATCCGCAGTCGGATCCACCGCAAGAATCTTGTAATAGTCTTTAAAGTCCATCTAATGCTTTCCCCGGTTACGCCGTGCAGCGCTGAACACTGCGCACAGCATCCTCTGTGTGAGGTCTCTGAATCCAATACGTTGAGATATATCGGCCGTGCAACCCGCCCGCTTGATGCCTGAAAGGTTCGACGGCCTGATGTGAACACAATTCACTGAAGATTGGGGGTCCGGTCGGTTAGTTCAAGTCAGGCATACAAATACAGTTATCTACATTTAACCGATGTTTCGCCCTACGCATCCGGCGTGCACTGACATACACTGCGCGGCCGTTTTTTGACTGGAACGTAAAAGACATGAATGACCAATCCCCGGCCCGTGCCTGCGGTATCGATTTCGGCACGTCCAATTCCACCGTCGGCTGGCTGCGCCCCGGCATGGAATCGCTGATTGAGCTGGAGGACGGCAAGATCACCCTGCCTTCGGTGGTGTTCTTCAACATGGAAGAACGCCGCCCGGTTTACGGCCGCCTTGCGCTGCACGAGTACCTGGAAGGCTACGAAGGCCGCCTGATGCGCTCGCTCAAGAGCCTGCTGGGCTCCAAGCTGATCAAACACGACACCAGCGTGCTGGGTACGGCAATGCCGTTCAAGGACCTGCTGGCGCTGTTTATCGGCGAGTTGAAGAAGCGTGCCGAAGCCAACGCCGGTCGTGAATTCGAAGAAGTGGTGCTGGGTCGCCCGGTGCATTTCGTCGATGACGACATTACCGCTGATCAGGAAGCCGAGGACACGCTGGCCGAAGTCGCCCGCAAGATCGGCTTCAAGGACGTGTCGTTCCAGTACGAGCCTATCGCCGCCGCTTTCGACTATGAATCAACGATTAACAAAGAAGAGCTGGTACTGATTGTCGACATCGGCGGTGGTACGTCGGACTTCTCCCTGGTGCGCCTGTCACCTGACCGCCGCTTCTACGATGACCGTCACGAAGACATTCTCGCCACCGGTGGCGTGCATATCGGAGGGACCGACTTCGACAAGCAACTGAGCATTCAAGGCGTCATGCCGCTGTTCGGCTACGGCAGCCGGATGAAAAGCCAGGCGTACATGCCGACCAGCCACCACATGAACCTGGCAACGTGGCACACCATCAACTCGGTCTATTCGCAGAAGTCCCAGTTGGCGTTAGGCAGCATGCGTTACGACATTGAAGACACACAGGGCATTGATCGCCTGTTCAAGCTGATTGAACAGCGCGCCGGGCACTGGCTGGCCATGGAAGTGGAAGAAACCAAGATCCAGCTGACCCACACCGAAAGCCGTCATCTGCCGATGGATCGCATCGAACCGGGCTTGAGTGTGGACTTGAGCCGTGTAATGTTCGAAGCCGCCATTGATTCGCAGCTGGAGCGCGTACGTAACAGCGTGAGCGAATTGCTGCTCAAGGCGGGTGCGGGCGTTGATCAGGTCAACACAGTCTTCTTCACCGGTGGCTCTAGCGGCATCCCGGCCCTGCGCAACAGCGTCTCGGCCATGCTGCCCAACGCGCGTCATGTTGAAGGGAATATCTTTGGCAGCATCGGCAGCGGGTTGGCGATTGAGGCGAAGAAGCGCTATGGCTGAAGGGCAGCTGCAAGCTGCAAGCCTCAAGCTACAAGTTAAAAGCAGGCCGTGCGCCTCTTGAAGCTTGAAGCTTAAAGCTTGCAGCTGCTCTCTTACACCAACCCTTCCCGCTGCAACTCGCTCTTCAGGTACGCGTAGTAAATCGGCCCGGCCACAACCCCCGGCAGGCCGAACGCGGCTTCGAAAATCAGCATCGCCAGCAGCAACTCCCACGACTTGGCATTGATTTGCCCGCCAACGATCCGCGCGTTGAGGAAGTACTCAACCTTGTGGATCACGATCAGGTAACCCAGCGCCGCCAGCGCCACCCAGATTGAAATCGACATGCCGACGATGAAGATCAACGTGTTGGACATCAGGTTACCCACTACCGGCAACAAGCCGAGCAGGAACGTCATGATGATCAGGGTTTTGGTCAACGGCAGGTGAATGCCGCACAACGGCAGCACGATGACCAGAAACACCGACGTGAACGCGGTGTTCAGCAGCGAGATTTTGATCTGGGCGAAAACGATGTTGCGGAACGCTTTGCTCAACAGGCTGAGACGGTCAAACAGCGCAGCCGCCAGCGGCTTGCGGGTATGCACATCGGAAATGCGCTGCAAGGCAATGATTGCGCCCAGCACCATGCCGATCAGCATGGTGACAAACATATGCGCCGCGCCTTTACCAATCAGCTGCAGTTCACCAACGTGCTTCTGTATCCATTCGCCCAGCGATATCCGGAACTCGGCAGCGCTGGCCGGTAAATAAGCGTCGATGAACGGCGGAAGCTGACCGCGAGCGCGATCCACGAGGATCATGAATTTATCCAGCGACGCGCCGGGGTTTTCCGCCTCATGCAGCACGAAGCTGAAGGCTCCGGCGAAGATCAACGCCAGCACACTGACCACGAGCGTCCCAAGCAACGCCACCGCGACCCAGCGGGCACGCTCCCCGGCGATCAGCCTTTGCAGCTTGGGCGTCAGCATGTTGACCAGCTCATAGACCAGCAACCCGGCCAATAGACTCGGCAGCAGTTTGAACGGCAGAACCATCAACAGACCGCCGAATATCAGAATCCAGCTGGCCAACAACACTTGTCGCGAGGAAAACGTTGGCATATAGCCTCAAGACGAACGGCGCTAAGAGGCAGGCAGTCTGCCAGCGTTCTGAGCTAAGGACCAGTGATCAGACGACCCCATCGGAAACGACCTACAGACCGATGAATAAGCCACCTGCACCAGACGCCGGAATTAAAGGTTTCAGGGCGCTGAACGGCACGTTTTCCAGCGCCTGAACGGTCAATGGAAAATTATTTCTTCTTGAGACAATCGCTCATAAAAGCCTTACGAGCATCGCCCTTGAGCGCCTCAGTCGTAGCCGTTGCGTTACAACTGGTCATCTTTTGTTGCTGGGTTTGCGGTGGTGACGCTTTAAGGCAGGTGCTCATGAACGTCTTGCGCTCATCGCCTTTCAAGGACTGAGCTGAAGCATCGGCATTACAGGTGGTCATCTTGTTCTGTTGCGCAGTGGCCGCATAACTCTGGGCACACATCAACAGACTCACCAACAACACAGGGACGCGCAGCATTTTCATGGTTATCCACTCCACAGTGGCCATGCCGACCAGCGTGGCCTGCTTTGGAGTGTAGCCAAGGAATATGCGGCGCGACCCGCTCAGTTCAGACCTACCCGACGTTGCGCGTGTCGAGTCGCAGTTCCTCTTCTTCGATGCTGTGAATCGACACATCGGTGATACCCGATGCGTGAGCCGTTGCCTCATCCACGGCGATAAAACTCTGCACGTCGTCATCCAGTACGACGTGATGCTTCTGTGCCAGCTCGTGAACTACGTCGATGATCGGTACATCAAGATTCTCGATCACGTCCACGTGGTGCTCGCCCGCCAGGGTGTACTCGATTGCGTAGTGTTCTTTATCGCTCATTGCATCACTCCAATGCCGACCCGACCGGGCGGCAAACTACGAACAACAGCTGGGATAGCTAAAGGCCCGCAGCCTTGAGGCGCGCGGCGTGCTCAACAAACAATTTCACAGGGTTTACGGTGGTCGGGGGTAGTCATCACCGATGACGGCACCCAGGTGAGAACTGAATCTCCCGACCATGCCATCACATTGACCGCGCCCTTTCGTGAACGTGCGAGCAACTTTCATCAAGTCAGGCTGCTGCCCTACGGGCGGTTACGATTGCAGTCAGATGCCTGACTGTCAGGTAACGAAATCACCGTGCGACGTACGTAGTATTCAAAGGCCATCAAATAATCGAACTCTTGCGAACCTTCGCAGCTCCAAGCTGCAACGGGCCAACAATGGCTCTGTCATTGGAGTGGTATTTCATGATCAAGAAGAGCCTCGCAGCAGCTTTCGTTATCGCCGCAGTCAGCGGTTGCGCCAACACCACCGTGCAGAACCCGGTTGATTACGTGACCTATCGCAACGAGCCGCTGGTCAAGCAAGTCGAAGACGGCATGACCGAGCAGCAAGTGCTGACCATCGGCGGCACGCCGTCTACTCGTGTACAGCGCAAGGTGCATCCGGGTGTTTGCAACAACTACGTGATGACTAAAGACGGCCACGAGCAGGTCTATCACGTCAGCTTCAACGCCAACGGTCGCGTGGATAACAAGGGTTTCATGACCTGCGAGCAACGCGAAGCCAACGAACGCGCCATGTAAGCGGGTCGTTGATACGCAAAAGCCCGATGCATATGCATCGGGCTTTTTATTGGGCGGCGCTTTTACAGGTGCAGTCGTTCGCGCTTAGAAAACCAGCTTGAACAGGGCGATGACCACAATAAGGCCGATCAGAAAGATGATGCCGATGGTGCTGCCGAGGAACTTGAGCATTGTGTATCTCCATATATTTTCGTCTCAAGGTTGGGACCGCGGCGTGTAACAGTCGTTTCCTAATATTTTGTTCATCAACCAATGATGCAA
This sequence comes from Pseudomonas quasicaspiana, assembly GCF_021147825.1. NCBI lineage: Bacteria > Pseudomonadati > Pseudomonadota > Gammaproteobacteria > Pseudomonadales > Pseudomonadaceae > Pseudomonas > Pseudomonas quasicaspiana. Next base: position 7,479 of record NZ_JAGTPI010000034.1, on the reverse strand, counting down.
AAGAATAAAACTTTTCCCGAAGCCGAGCACTCACACCTGTTACCGATCATGCCGGGCGCCACTCAATGCTGTAGAGGATTGGCGCATCAAGAGCGAGACGGATACCGGATTAGCTTTGGAGATAAACCATGAACCACGACCAACAATTGTCGGATGTAAGCACCCTGCGCGCACGTGCGCGCCAGAACGTCGAGAACGGCGCTGTCACTGAAGGCTATAGCGCTGACCGCGAAACGGTACTGCGCCTGCTGAACGAATCGCTGGCTACCGAGCTGGTGTGCGTGCTGCGTTACAAGCGCCACTACTATATGGCGACCGGCCTCAAGGCCAGCGTCGCCGCTGCCGAGTTTCTTGAGCACGCGCAGCAGGAAGCCGAACACGCTGATCTACTGGCCGAGCGCATTGTGCAACTGGGTGGCGAGCCGGAATTCAACCCTGACCTGCTGTCGAAGAATTCCCACGCCCAGTACGTGGCAGGCACGACGCTGAAGGAGATGGTCTACGAAGACCTGGTGGCTGAACGTATCGCCATCGACAGCTACAGCGAAATCATCAAATACATCGGCGAAGATGACCCGACGACTCGCCGTATCTTCGAAACCATCCTGGCTCAGGAAGAAGAACACGCCGACGACATGGCGGATATTCTCAACGACCTGTGATCGGTGAGTCGTGATGCAAAAAAGCCGGGACTGAGTCCTGGCTTTTTTGTGCCTGCCAATGCGAAGAACTGTAGGACTGGCAGAGATCCTGTTGGAGCGAGGCTTGCCCGCGAAGAACGATGACGCGCTAGATCTGACGTACCGCGTCGACTGCTTCGCGAGCAAGCTCTGCTCCCACAAAATAGACGCGACGGCGGTATTTCTGACGACTCATTTTTTAGTGCCTGTAACGGCCTCTTTCCGGCCAAAGCCGATCCCACGGGATTGCTGAGACCCTGTGGGAGCCGAGCTTGCTCGCGATGAACGATGACGCGGTACTGAGCTATGAAACCGCGTCGCCAATATCGCGAGCAAGCTCGGCTCCAACAGAGATGTATTTCGCCTATGGAGTTACTGCACCGTCTTCGGCGCTTTGCCCGATCTCATCTGCTCCAGCAAGGGCGCGCACTGGTTGGGCTCCTCACCACTGCTAGGCGCAACAAGGGCGAGCAAACCAGCAGCCGGTCCGATTGCGGCACCCAGTAGTACCATCCCCGCTCCGCGCAACAGCAACGGCCCGGACTGCACGCCCGCATTCGGTTTGGCGAACGGCCCGCGCACATAAAGAGGAGACCGCAACGAGAATACGCGGAAGCCTTTCGACTCAGGCTTGACGCTCAAGTCCAGTTGCTCGGTTTTAAGGTTGGCCGTGCCATCGATAAAGATAATCGCGTTCTCGGTATCGAACACAAACAGACGAGGCGTCGCCAGACCGTCCTTGATGCCCACGTCAGACGCTGCGCAGTTAATCTTCACGTCCTGATCGCCGAACAACTTGCCCACCACATAATTACCAACGTTGAGCCCGGCGATTTCCATCAGGCTGCGGCTGATCGCGCCGTCGTTGACCAGCATCTTCAAGTCACCATTGGAAGTGCCCAGCAACGCCGCAACCGAGTTGCCCTTGCCGCTGATGTCGGCATCACCCGCCAGTTCACCAAAGCTGGTTTTCATTGGTTCAAAGGTCGGGAACAGCTGCTTGAGCTTGAGGTTGCGCGCAGAAAGCTTCGCCCTGCCCTGCATCGGTTTGCTGCGACCATCAAGACGAATGTCGGCGTCGAGCTTGCCGCCCGCAACGCCGAATCGCAGCGGTTGCAGGCTCAGTTGCCCGTCGTTCAACACGACGTGGGTATAAAGGTCAGAGAACGGCAGGTCCGGGCTTTGCACGATGCGCTTGCCGGTGAACTCGACATCGGCGTCCATGGCCCGCCAGCGGTCAGTCTGGAACTCTTCCACAGGCAGCACCTTGCCCGTTGGCTGCTTGCTTTCCCCGCCGCGTTTTTTCTGAGCGGCGTTGGAGTCTGCGCCGATCAAAGGTGCCAGGTCGGTAAACAGCAGTTGATTGGAAACCAGCGTGCCGGTGAGTTTCGGCCTTGGCTGACTGGCGACAAAACCCAGATCGCCATGAATGTCGCTGTTGCCGATCTTGCCGTTGAAGCCTTCATAGCGGAAGTTGGCGCCCGCGGGGTCATGGATTTTGGCGATCAGTCGACCGTCCGTGGAATAAGCCGGCGAATCCGGCAGTGTCACGCCGGTCAACGGATAGAGATTGCTCAGGCTGCTGCCTGACAACTTGAGGCGCAGATCCAGCGCGCCCAGGTTCTGCGGATCGGTCACGGTGCCCGCAATAGCCGCGTGGGTGTCACCGACGTGAGCATCCACCTGAACCGGGAATGGCTGAGCAGCATCCTTGAGCGCCAGCAGCCCGCCGAGCTTACCGCTGCCGTTGAGCTTCTGGCCTTTATATTGGCCTTTGAACGTGACACCAAACGCATAATCCTGCGGCCTGACGCCCTTCTCCTCAGCTTTCTTTGCGTCTCCACTGCCGACGATATCGCCGAATGGAATGGGCTTGCCCAGCGGGTCGATCACCAGGTCCACCTGAGTGTTAAGGGTCTGATCGTTGAAGCTCACCAGCCCCTTGTCGAACTTGATGGCGCCGATGTCCAGCACCCAGCTGGAAGGTTCAGCATTCGGGTCAGATTTGGGCAAATCGAACGTCCAGTTGGCGCGGCCATCAGCCAGGCGCTCAAGTTTTGCATCCGGGCCGGTCAGGTCAATGCGCGGGATCACAACGTGCTGCACGATCAATGGCAACGGCGAGAGGCGGAATTCGACGCGCTTGAGGGTGACCATCTGCGGCGTTTTCGACCACTCCGGGTTACCCAGGCTCAAGTCCTCAGCCACGAAACGCGGCCATGGTACCCACGCACGCCAGCCGCCCTCCTCAGGTTCACGCCCCCAGATAACCGCAAGGTTGCCATTGATCGCGAAGGGACGATGCAGCGCTTCACTGACTTTTTCGTTGAGCGTTGGCTTGATTCGGTTCCAGTCAAACGTGGCGATCACAACGACCAATACAGCCAGTACCAACAACAGAATGGCACCGGTCCAGGCAAAAATTTTACGGCTGCGCGTCATTGCATGACTCTCCAGATAACAACAGACCGGCCCAGGCCTGTTGCAGTCGACTTTAAGCTTCGACTTACAAAAAACCTGAGGGTTTGATCGGATGTGCAAATTACAGCATAGGGCTTAAAACCCAAGCTTCTATGTGAGGAAATATGAAGCCACGCCTGCAAGCCACAGCCAGCAAGGGCTGGAGGATCAATCAATATCGATGATTTTCACCATCAGGAATACGAACTTCTCTATCGACAGGCCGGGCGTAATATCGCTGCCATACATCACCCCGCAAGCTCTTGAGAGGAGCGAATATCATGAAACGCGTATGGCTCGCCCTGACCTTTTCCTTTTTGGCCGCTAACGTCTGGGCCGTACCAGCGCCCGAGCGCGAACCCAGTGCTGAAGTGAAGATGGGCATGCAGACCCTGCACGAGACGATTGCGCAGGATGGCCATGCGCAGTTGATCAAGCAGTATCAGCGGGTTTAGAAACTGAAAATCTCCCATGCAGACAATATATTTGGAATGCTTTTAAACCTGTACAGACTGTGTGAAAACGTAGCGAGCGACGGCAAGACAAGGCAAAAACAGGCGAAAAACGGCCGGGGTCGCGTCCGACTCTAGTGTTCTAAATGAGCATTTTTCGCCTGTTTTTAACGCAGTATTGTGCGCGTAGCACCGAAGGTGCCCAGCCTGCAGTAGTTTTCACACAGTCTGTGTAGGAGCGCGCTTGCCCGCGAATCGGTATGTCAGTCTATAAATATGTCGGCTGCACTGACGCTATCGCGGGCAAGCGCGCTCCTAGAGATCCTGTGTTTACAGCGCGACAGCGGCGGCTGTAGACGAGGTAGCAGCGCCTGCGGGTGACCGATCAACTGGCCCAGGCTAAAACCCCTTCGACGCATCCAAAGCGCATTTGCTAAAGTGCTGCCTGTCATCCCGGATTTGTCTACCGTCATGCTGCCCCGCGCCGAACAGAAACAACAGACCCGCCATGCGCTGCTCAACGCCGCCCACACCCTCATGGAAAGCGGACGCGGCTTCGGCAGCCTGAGCCTTCGGGAAGTGGCGCGCACCGCGGGCATCGTGCCGACGGGGTTCTATCGCCACTTCGACGATATGGATCAGTTGGGTCTCGCTTTGGTCAGCGAGGTCGGTCAGACATTTCGCGAAACCCTGCGTCTGGTGCGTCACAACGAGTTTGTCATGGGCGGCCTGATCGAAGCATCGGTTCGTATCTTTCTCGAAGTGGTATCAGCCAAACGTGCGCAATTCTTGTTTCTGGCCCGCGAGCAATACGGCGGCTCCCGGCAGGTGCGGCAAGCGCTCTGCGCACTTCGTGATGGCATCAGTGCCGACCTCGCGACAGATTTGGGTACCATGCCTAAATGGCAGCATCTGGACGCTGCATCGCTGTCGATCCTTGCAGACCTGGTCGTGAAAAGCGTGTTCGCCATGCTCCCTGAACTGATCGACCCACCAAGCGATGCGCTGCCCGTACACTTGAAGCCTCAGGCCAAGATCACTCACCAACTGCGTTTCATCTTCAGTGGTGCCAAACATTGGCGCGGACTGCCCAGCGCGGAATAGCCAGTCGACTCAAATTGGTGCACTCCAAACGAATAGCACTGTTTAGGTGCGAAATATCTCGACCGGCGTTTCATTCCCACCTTTTCCGTCGGCTTTTTCCTACAACCTGCACTGTTGGCAAGCCCCTTGCTCTGTCTTGAAGCATCGCAATTAGCTGGATGCCTTCCGATGCTGGTGATTCACAAAAGAATCGACTCTCAAACCGAATGGGCCGCCGAGCTGCATTTGAATTTCGAGGCGCGCAGCAAAAGCCGCCTGCGTTGCTACAGTGCCGACGGTGAAGACGTTGGCCTCTTTCTGGAGCGCGGTCAGCAACCGCTGCACGATGGTGAGTTTCTAAAGGCCGAAGACGGCCGTATCGTCCGTGTCTGCGCCCGTCCCGAACAATTGATGCACGTCACCTGCAGCAGCACCTTCGAACTGACCCGCGCCGCTTACCATCTGGGCAACCGTCACGTTGCGCTGCAAGTAGGGGACGGCTGGCTGCGCCTGCTCGACGACTATGTGCTCAAGGCGATGCTCGATCAGTTGGGCGCAACGACGGAATCGATTGAAGCGCCCTTCTCCCCGGAAACCGGTGCCTATGGTGGCGGCCACCACCACTCACGGGCAGGCGAGGAAGATTTCAACTACCCGCCGAAACTGCACCAGTTTGGCGTGCGTATATGAACAGCGCCTGGGCGCTGCTGCGCCTGGCCAGTCCGCAATTACCGATTGGCGGCTACAGCTACTCCCAAGGCCTGGAAATGGCGGTGGAAAACCAACGGGTGGTTGATCCAGCCAGCGCGTCACGCTGGATCGGCGACCAGTTGCTGCTCAACCTCGCCCGCTTCGAGGCTCCGCTGCTGCTCGCTCATTGTGTTGCAGCGGCAGAAGAAAACTGGTGCCAGTTGCTGCAGTTGAGCGACGAACATCGCGCCAGTCGGGAAACCCGCGAGCTGAATCTGGAAAGTCGGCAAATGGGCTATTCCCTGAAACAGCTACTCATCGGGCTGCCAGAGCTTGATCGCCCTGCGCGGGAGTTTCTGGCGCAAACCGAGGAGCCACATCTCGCACTGGGTTGGGCCTTGGCTGCTCGTGCCTGGCAGATCAGCCCGCAGGACGCTCTGGCTGCCTGGTTGTGGAGCTGGCTGGAAAACCAGCTCGCAGTCCTGATGAAAACCCTGCCGCTGGGTCAACAGGCTGCGCAGCGCCTGACCAGCGAGTTGCTGCCGTTGCTGCAGCAAGCCCAACAGCATGCGACAGACCTTGATCCACAACATATTGGCAGTGCCGCTTTCGGTCTGTCATTGGCGAGCATGGCCCATGAGCGTCAATACAGCCGGCTGTTTCGGTCCTGATCTTCTACCTGGCAAATGACTAACAGAGCTCAAGAACCAGAGCTCAACGGAGAACTCAATGAACAGCCAACCTCTGCGTGTCGGCATCGGTGGTCCGGTCGGATCAGGCAAGACAGCCCTGACGCTGGCGCTGTGTCTGGCCCTGCGTGAGCGTTACAACCTCGCAGTGGTCACCAACGATATTTATACCCGCGAAGACGCTGACTTCCTGGTGCGCAACGAAGCCTTGGCACCGGAACGCATTATTGGTGTGGAAACCGGCGGCTGCCCGCACACGGCCATTCGCGAAGATGCTTCTATCAACCTGGAAGCAGTCGACCAGTTGAACCGTCGCTTTGAAGGCCTTGACCTGATCATCGTCGAGTCAGGCGGCGACAACCTGTCCGCCACCTTCAGCCCTGAACTCTCGGACCTGACCATCTACGTGATCGACGTCTCAGCGGGCGACAAGCTGCCACGCAAAGGCGGCCCTGGCATCTGCAAATCCGACCTGCTGGTGATCAACAAAATCGATCTGGCACCGCTGGTGGGCGCGTCCCTGGAAATGATGGACCGCGACACGAAGAAGATGCGCGGCGAAAAGCCGTTCGTGTTCAGTAACCAGAAAACCGGCCAGGGTCTGGAACAGATCATCGCCTTCATCGAACGCCAGGGTCTGCTGACCAACGCGGCCTGATTTTCACTCCCTCAAGGAAGCTTTGCATGAACTACAAACAAGCCCTCGGCACCCTTGCTCTGCTGCTGGTTCCAGCGCTGGCCTTCGCTCACCCTGGACATGGCGACAACGGCCTCGTTGCCGGTATCAGCCACCCGATTGGTGGCCTGGATCACTTGCTGGCCATGTTGGCCGTAGGCCTGTGGGCCGCTCAACAAAAAGGCGCTGCGCGCTGGGCCCTGCCTTGCACCTTCGTCGGCACCATGCTGATCGGTGGCTTGCTGGGCTTCGAAGGCCTGAACCTGCCTGCGCTGGAAAGCGGTATCGCGGCTTCGGTGCTGGCGCTGGGTCTGGCCGTTGCACTGGCGATTCGTCCACCGCTGTTCATGGCCGTAGGCGCCACAGCGCTGTTCGCTTTGTTCCACGGTGTTGCCCACGGCCTTGAGCTGCCAGACATGTCCAGCCCGGCGGCCTACGCCATCGGCTTCGTAGTCGCCACTGCTGCCCTGCACGCTGCTGGTTATGCCGTTGTGCGCTACCTGCCTACAGCGGCTGCGCCATTGGTGCGAATTGCCGGTGCTGCCTCGGCGGCTGCGGGTGTTTGGTTGCTGGCTGCTTGATACTGCACTGTTGAATTAGACGCGCTCCCTGTGGGAGCTGGGCTTGCCCGGCTCCTATCAAACAAACTACAACTATTTGATTTGGAGTACTTTTTCATCTGTAGGAGCGCGCTTGCCCGCGATCGCGTCAGCACAGGCAATATATTCATCGACTGACAGACCGAATCG